>VGIX01000006.1 GCA_016867725.1 Candidatus Effluviviaceae Genus I sp. | reverse complement strand
CACCCGCGCCGAAGTTGTCGAAGCAGACGTACACGCTCTTGTTGGCACCGGGAACGGGCGATGTCGTCCAGTTGTTGCCCGTGCCCGCGCTCGAGGCGTTCAGGAAGCTCCTGATGTTCGGGTTCTGGCCCGCGAACGCGGTGGCCGCGAGCGCGACCACCATCACTGCAATCAACACATTCTTCATGACTGCTCCTCCTGCTGTTCGGAAGCGCGCGCGGAGCGCGAGGCTCGATATCCTGAGTCGGGAAATAGAGCGAAAGCGACCCGCGCGATGCGCCCTCCGCCTACCGTGCAATCCCCCCACTAGTTGTGGTGGTTGAAGTGCTGTCCGAAGATCACGAAGTCCTGCACGCCGACCGGGCCGCCCGAGAAGTTGAAGTCGCTCCTCGGAGCAACCTGGTTGAAGTCCTGACCGAAGATCACGAAGTCCTGCACGCCGACCGTGCCGTCCGGCGCACCGAGCGGGAACAGGTCGACCGTCGCGCAGGTCAGGTTGTCACTGTCGTTCAACACCACCGTGTAGATCTGGCACGTGATCGTGACAGGACCCGGGTACGGGATGGCCTGCGCATCGTCCACCTGGAACCGGATCTGGCCCGTCACACCCGTCTCCGCATCCACGTTCGTGATGTTGACGTTGTAGCCGCCCGTGACGAAGAAGAAGAAGCTCGACCACGGAATCCCCACGATCGGGGTCGCGTCGGCCCTCAGTGCCGTCACGGTGATGTACTGGTAGGGCGGGCCATCGAGCTGCGGGCACGTCAACAGGCCGCCCGCCGACAGGACCACCGTCGAGAGGTCCGGATCGGGGATGCCTGCTCCGGCCATGCCTGCGAGACCGAGGACCATCAGACCTGCCAGAACACCGGCAAGTGTTCTCGCCATTTCAACACCTCCTTACCGCTTGCCTTGCTGTGCTGGGATCGCACATCTCATGGGGTCTCGCGCACCGCTGACCCCATGCTCAAGCCACCCTGAGGTCGTTGACCCTCCTTTCGTGGTCTCGCTGCAACATCGGACACCAAGTGGATGGTGTAACCACCGCTGTCAAGATAGTAGCACAGATTCCGGCTTGTTTGCAAGCATCATTTCTGACCGGGCGCGCAGCCATCGCCGCCCTTCGGCCGGGCTCCTGGGACTCCTCCGCCCGGACCGCGCTCGGAGCCTGGGCTGCAAGAAGCGGGCCTTGCGCCGTCCTCCGCCTAACAGAAACGGGCCCGCCTGGCCATTGCTGGGGCGAGCCCGGTCTGCCAGCACATGCCATTCTACGCCGCTCCCGGGGGTTCCGCAAGGCCGCTCCCGCTTGCCGCCGCCGGCCCCCCCCTGCGGGCGGGGACTACCTGTACAGGGCCTTGATCGCGCCCCAGCTCTGGGTTTCCACGGGGGTCTCGATGCACGTGCCGTCCGGGAACCCCACCGGTTCCGTGTCCCAGTAGAAGTGCCCCGAGACGCCGCCGTTCGCGATGGACTTGATGCACCACACGTCCAGCTGGTTGTTCGCGTCAGCCACCACGTTGCCGTCACCGGCCGAGTAGGTCACGAGCATGATGTAGCCGCCGTCGCGCATCGGCTCCGGCGTCTCAAAGCGCACCCTGGCCAGGACGATGATGCCGCTCGCGCCGGGGTACTGCGGGAGCGGGCCCACCGTCATCGACGCGCCCGGGGGCACCACGGCCTCGCCGATCGTCAGGCCGCCATGGCTCGCGGCGAACTGGTTCGTCGTCGAGAGGTAGTTGGGTCCGCCCACTGGGAGCATGTGGAACTGCCCGGCATACATGCCGCCGCCGGGACCGAAGTTGTCGAAGCAGACGTACACGCTCTTGTTCGTGCCCTCTGCGGGCGATGTCGTCCAGTTGTTGCCCGTGCCCGCGCTCGATGCGTTGAGGAAGATCCTGATGTCGGGGTTCTGCCCCGCGACCGCCTGACCGGCGCAGAGCGCCAGCACAACGAACAGAAGAACAGCGCGCTTCATGATCTCGACCCCCCCGTGAGCTCCCCTTGAGTGTGTCGCCGTCGTCATCACCCGTAGCACTCTGCTGCCTGCTGGCTCGTCACCCCCTTGCGTGTGAGCGGAGAGCCCTGCCCTCCGGCTGTGTTCTCTGCGAGCGTGCCTTCATCCGTGTCGCGTGGTGGGCGAAACAGGACTCGAACCTGTGGCCCCCTGCGTGTAAGGCAGGTGCTCTAACCGGCTGAGCTATTCGCCCGCTCTCCGCCGTCCGGCCCCGCCTGCTTCGCCCGCGGCCTGCCGATCATGATGGCGACCGGGATCACAACGCAGTACCCCCCCACCAGGAGCACGGGGGCCAGCGTCAGCGACCCGCGCGCAAGCCAGTAGAATCCCAGCGCGATGATCCCGATGCCTGCGGTGAACGCGATGACGGTCAGGGTCCTCAGGGATACCACCCCCTTGGCCGGCGAAGTCCGCCGGCTCGCTGGGATGCCTGGGCTCGCCCGGTAGCGGCCTCAGACGCTACTCCCCGTCGTCCGCGGTGTCAAGCGCAAACTCCGCGGCCGCGCGCTCGGCGGCGATGCGCAGGCGCGCCGCCTGATGCTCAGCGTAGGTTCGGCTGAAGGTGTGCGTCCCGTCCCGGTTCGATACGAAGAAGATGTCGTCGCTATCCCGAAGAGGGTGAAGCGCCGCCCGGATGGACGCCGCGCCCGGGCTGCAGATGGGCCCCGGCGGAAGCCCGTCATTCCGGTAGGTGTTGTACGGGGAGTCAATGTCGAGGTCCTTGTAGAAGAGCCGCTCGTTGTACTTCCCGGCCGCGTACCGGACGGTGGGGTCGGCCTCGAGCCGCATGCCCTTGCGCAGGCGGTTGTGGTACACGGCGGATATCCTGCTGCGCTCGGAGTCCACGGCCGCCTCGGACTCGATGATCGAGGCGAGCGTGAGCACCTCGAGCGTGCTCATCCCGAGGCTGTCGGCCCGCGCCTGCAGGCGCCCGTCGTACACGGCCCAGAGCTTCATCACCATCCTCCGGACGGCATCCCGCGGCGACGTCCCCACGTCGAAGCGGTACGAGTCGGGGTACAGGAACCCCTCGAGCGACGGCGCGGCCACGCCCAGCTCGGCCATGAGGAGCGGGTCGCGCACGAGCGCCGCGAACTCGTCCTCGCTCGCGTTGAGCGAGCGCGCGAGGAGCGCGGCGATCTGCTCCGCGCGGTGTCCCTCCGGCACGGTCACGCTCCGCGTCGCGACGTCGCCGTACCTGAGCCTCATGAGCACCTCGAGCTCGGAGAACTCCGGGCCGAACTCGTACGCCCCCGCCTGGAGCCGGTCGGCGACGCCGAGCGCCCGCGCGGCGAGCGCGAACTTGAGAGGGTCGCTCACGACGCCAGCGGCCTTCAGGATGGACGAGATCTCCAGCATGCCCGCGCCCTCGGGGATCTCGACCACGCGGCGGTCACCGATGGCTCGGACCGACAGGAAGGACAGCATCTCGCTCAGCGTCGCGAAGAGCAAGAGCGCCAGCGCGCACACGACCGCGAGATCGCGAACGAACCAGCCGGGGAGCGCCCCGCCCGCCCTGGCCTCTGCGCGCGTCTTCGCCGCCCGGTGTCTCAGCGTCGCGCCTCCGAGTCGAGATAGCCCTGAAGGATGACCGCCGCGGCGAGCTGGTCCACGCGCCCCTTGCGGCCCCGCGCCCGCTCGCCCCGCTCGCGCATGATGCCGGCGGCCTCTGCGCTCGACAGCCGCTCGTCCTGGAGGACCACGCGGACGGGCGCCGCGTCCTCGATCGCCGCCGCCAGCTCGCGGGCCCGCACGGCCCTGTGCCCGACCGTCCCGTCCATGCGGACGGCGTACCCCACGACGACCGTCGCCGCGTCGAGGCGGGCGGCCAGCTCGGCGACCGCCCAGGCGACCCCCGCGTCGGAAAGCCCCGTCAGGGTCTCGGACGGGGCCGCAAGGACGCGCCCCTCGTCGCTCACGGCCACCCCGACGCGGGCCTCGCCCGGGTCCAGCGCGATCACGCGGCCGCGCTCGCCGTCGGGCCTGCGGAGCAGCGACAGCACGCGCCCGAAGTCCTCCGGGAGCGGCGAAACGAAGCGCATGGCGTTCCCGGAGCGCGGGTGCGCGAACGCAAGCTCCCGCGCGTGGAGCATCTGCCGCTCCGCCGCGGCCGCGACGCGCGACGCGTGGCGTCGGTAGTGCGGCGGCACGCCCGGAAACGAGTCGGGGCGCCCGCCGTACTCGCCGTCCCCGATGACCGCGTGGCGCGCGTGCGCAAGGTGCACCCGGATCTGGTGCGTCCTCCCCGTCTCGGGGCGAAGCTCGAGGAGCCCGGCGAACGGGAACTCCTCGCGAAGCCGCCACCGCGTCACCGCGGCGCGGCCGCCCTCCACGACGGCCATCCGCTTGCGGTCCTTCCTGTGCCTCCCGACCGGCGCGTCGATCGCGCCCTCGTTCTCGCGCCACGCCCCCCACGCGAGCGCGAGATAGGTCTTCCTGACCGCCCGCGCCTCGAACGCCGCCGCGAGCGCGCGGTGCGCCGCGTCGTTCTTCGCGACGACGACGAGACCCGACGTGTCCTTGTCGAGCCGGTGGACGATGCCGGGCCTGAGCGTCCCGCCCACGCCCGAGAGCGGCGCGCCGCGGCCGAGGAGCGCGTTCACGAGCGTCCCCGTCGTCGCGCCCGGCGCGGGATGCGCGACCATGCCCGCGGGCTTGTCCACGACGAGGATGTCATCGTCCTCGTGGCAGACGTCCAGGGGAATGCGCTCGGGCGCCGCGGCGAGCCGCTCGAGCTCCGGCACGCTCGCCTCGATGACGTCGCCGGGCCGCACCTCCGCGCTCGGCTTGGCCGGAGCGCCGTTCAGCCTGACGAGCCCGCCGAGGATGATGTCCTTCGCCCGGGTCCGCGAGAGGTCGGGCGCGTGCAGGCCGAGATAGCGGTCGAGCCGCTCGGGGGGGTCGTCCTCCGGGACGACCAGCACGACGGGCGTCGTCACGACGCGTCCCCGTCGCGGGCCGGGAGTTCCGCGGGCTCGCTCCGGTGCGGGAAGAGCAGGAAACGCGCCGCCAGCAGCGCGACGCCGATGACGATCGCGCTGTCGGCCACGTTGAAGGCGGGCCACCTGAGGTCGCGGATGCCGATGTCGATGAAGTCGACGACCGCGCCATGCCGCACGCGGTCGACGAGGTTGCCGAGCGCTCCGCCGAGGACGAGGGCGAAGGCGAGCTGCTCGACGCGCCTGAGCCTGGCGATCCGCCGGCTCAGGGCGATGATGCACACGGAGGCGAGCGCGGAGACGACGACGAAGACGGCGCCGCCGCCCCTGAAGAGGCCGAACGCGGCGCCGGTGTTCTCGGTGCGCGTGATGCGGACCGCCGGTCCGAGGACTTCCACGGAGTCGCCGAGCGCCATGAGGGCCACGACAAGCCGCTTCACCGCCTGGTCCGCGACGAGGACGGCGAGGCCCGTCCAGAGGAGCCGCGCGGTCGAGGCCCGGACGTCGCTACGAGTTCCGCTCGAGTGTGCCATTCTCCTCCAGCTTCTTGCACTCGATGCACAGGCGCGCGTGCGGAACGACCTCGAGGCGGTTCTTCTGGATCTTCTTGCCGCACCCCTCGCACACCCCGTAGCCCCCCTCCTTGATCCTCCTGAGCGCCTCGTCGATGTGGTAGAGGAGTCTGCCCTCCGCGGAGGCCATGTGGTAGGCCTTCTCGCGCTCCTGGGCGTCGCTCGCCTGGTCGGCCATGTGGACGGAGTAGGCCGAGAGGTCGCCCGCGGCGTCGCGCTGGGAGTTCGAGAAGATCTTGTCCTCGAAGTACCCGAGCTCCTTCATGAGCCGCTGCCGCTCCTCGATGAGCCTCTCCTCGAAGTGCTTGAGTTCACGCTTGTTCACCGATCACCTCCGCCGCGCAAGCTCCCGGACCCCTCCGCCGCGCCGCGCTCGACGCGTTCGACCGAGATCCTCGCCCACTCCCCGTTCACGTCCCATTCCTTCTGAAGCTCGCCGGCCTCGTTGCTCTCCGCGATGTCCGCCGCGAGGGTCTCCTTCGCGATGCGCGCTGAGAACCGCTTGATGGCCTTCTTGAGCCTCGGGGCTGCCTCGTATCGGACATGGATCCTGTCCACGACCTGGAAGCCTGCTTCCTTGCGCATGAACTGGATCTTGTTGATTGTCTCTCTGGCCAGTCCTTCGTCCCTGAGCTCGGGCGTGATCGTCGTGTCGAGCGCGACCGCGAGACGGCCGTCGCTCTGGACGGCGAGCCCCTCGGGCGTGTCCCGCACGATCTCGACGTCCGCCGGCTCGATGACCACGAGCTCGTCGGACACGACCGCCTTCACGCTCGCTCCCGCCGCGAGGACCGCGACGTCGTCAGGCGGAAGCTCGCGGATGGCGTCCGCGACCTGGTTGACGTCCTTCCCGTGCTTCGGGCCCAGCGACGGGAACACCGGGGCCGCCTTCTGCACGATGAGCTCGCTCTGGTCGGCCCACGCGAGCTCCTTGACGTTGAGTTCCGCCAGCACGAGCGACGAGAGCGCCTCCACGGGCCCCCTCGCGTCCTGCGGCACGCCCGCCACGAGGAGCTTCCCGAGCGGCTGCCGCACCTTGATCGCGCTCGCGTTCCGCGCCGCACGGCCGAGCGTGACGACTGTCCGCGCCCACTCCATGGCGGTCTCGAGCTCCGCGTCCACGGCGCGCAAATCGGCCTCGGGGAAGGCGCACAGGTGGACGCTCTCGGGGACTCCGTCGCCCCCGCCGCCCTCGCGCAGCCGCCCGTGGAGGTCCTCCGTCGAGAACGGCGCGAACGGCGCCATCGCGCGCACGGTCGTCGTGAGCACCTCGTAGAGGGTCGAGTAGGCCGCCTTCTTGTCGTCGTCCATCTCGCCCTTCCAGAACCTGCTGCGCGACAGCCGGACGTACCAGTTCGAGACGTCCTCGATCACGAACGACTGCAGACGCCGGACGGCCTTCGTGAGGTCGTACGCGTCCATGCTCTGGACGACGTCGGCGACGGTCGTGTTGAGCGTCGAGATGATCCAACGGTCCATGGCCGGCCGCGACGAGAGCGGGGCCGCGTGCCGCGCCGGGTCGTATCCGTCGATGTTCGCGTAGAGCGACAGGAACCCGTACGTGTTCCTGAGCGTGTCGAAGACCTTCCCCGCGACCTCCTTCACGCCGGCGTCGTCGAAGCGCGTGGGCACCCACGGCGGGCTCGTCGCGAGGAAGTACCAGCGGAGCGCGTCGGCGCCGTGCCGCTCCATCACCTTGAACGAGTCCACGGTGTTCCCGACGGACTTGCTCATCTTCTTGCCGCTCTTGTCGAGCACCATCTCGTTCGAGATGCAGACCTTGAAGGACGCCTTGCCCGACACGATGGTCGAGATGGCCAGGAGCGCGTAGAACCACCCGCGCGTCTGGTCCACGCCCTCGGCGATGAAGTCCGCGGGGAAGTGCTCTTCGAACTCCTTTGCGTGCTCCATCGGCCAGTGCCACTGCGCGTACGGCATGGACCCCGTGTCGAACCAGCAGTCGATGACCTCCGGCGTCCGGGACATCTCGCCGCCGCAGCCCTCGCACTTCAGTCGGATCCCGTCCACGACGGGCTTGTGAAGATCGAGCGGCTCGGGCAGGGGACCCAGGCTCAGCCGCCGGAGCTCCTCGATGCCGCCGACCGCCGCCTGCCGACCGCACGCGCCGCAGACCCAGACGTTGAGCGGCGTGCCCCAGTAGCGGTCTCGCGAGATGGCCCAGTCCACGTTGTTCTCGAGCCAGTCGCCGAGGCGGTTCTGGCCGATCTCCTTCGGGTGCCACTTGATCGCGCGGTTGTTCCGGATCATCTCGTCCTTGAACTGCGTCGTCCGGACGTACCACGAGTTCCGCGCGTAGTACACGAGCGGCGAGTCGCACCGCCAGCAGAACGGGTAGGTGTGCACGATGGTCCCGCTCTTGTAGAGGAGCCCGCGCTTCGTGAGGTCCTCGATGATGAGCGGGTCGGCGTCCTTGATGAACATGCCGGCCCACGGGGCGACCTCGGGCGTGAAGCGGCCGGCGCCGTCCACGGGCTGCACGAACGGGAGGTCGTGCTCCTTCCCCACCCGGTAGTCGTCCTCGCCGAACGCCGGCGCGATGTGCACGGTGCCCGTGCCGTCCTCGAGCGTGACGAACCCGGCCGGGATGACGAAGTGCGCCCGGCGGTCGGGCGGCACGAACGAGTAGAGCGGCTCGTACTCGCGCTGGATGAGGTCGAGGCCCATGAGCTTCCCGACGACCTCGTACGGGCCGTCGAGGACCGAGAGCCGCGCCTCCGCGAGGATGAGGTTCTCGTCGCCGTGGCGGACCTTGACGTACGACTCGGTCGGCGCGACGGCGAGCGCGACGTTCGAGATGAGCGTCCACGGGGTCGTCGTCCACACGAGGAGCGACGTGCCCGGCTCGTCCTTGAGGCGCATGCGGACGAACACGGACGGGTCCTTCGCGTCCTCGTACCCCTGCGCGACCTCGTGGCTCGAGAGCGGCGTCCCGCAGCGGGGGCAGTACGGGAGGATCTTGTGGCCCCGGTAGATGAGGCCGCGGTCCCACATCGTCTTCAGGATGTGCCAGACCGACTCGATGTACTCGTTCGTGCACGTGACGTACGCGTCCGAGAGGTCCACCCAGTAGCCCATCCGGCGCGTGAGGCGATCCCACTCGTCCTTGTACGTGAAGACGCTCTCGCGCGACTTCTGAATGAATTCGGCGACGCCGTACCGCTCGATGTCCTCCTTGCTCTCGAGGTTGAGAGCCTTCTCGACCTCGATCTCCACGGGAAGGCCGTGCGTGTCCCAGCCGGCCTTCCTGTCCACGCGGAACCCGCGCATGGTCTTGTAGCGGCAGACGATGTCCTTGATGGTCCGCGCGAGGACGTGGTGCGCGCCCGGGTGGCCGTTCGCCGTGGGCGGGCCCTCATAGAAGACGAACGGCTTCGCGCCCGCGCGAAGCTCGGTGCTCCTGCGGAACGTGCCGTGCCGGTCCCAGAAGTCGAGCACCTGCTGCTCGATCTCCGGAAGGCTCTGCGTCTTGGGTAGCTCCCTGAAGGGCATCGCTTGAGCCTCTACATCTTCTCGATGAGCCGCGCGACCAGCTTCGTGAGCTTGGGCGCCGCCGACTTCGCCGCCTTGAGGATCTCGAGGTGGCTCGCTTCCCTGAGCGCATCCGGGAGACACATGTCGGTCACGACCGCGAACCCGGCGACACGCATGCCGCCGTGGACGGCGGCGATGTTCTCGGCGATCATGGACATGCTCACCACGTCGCCGCCGATCATCCTCAGGAACCGGTACTCGGCGGCCGTCTCGAGGTTCGGCCCCGCCACGCCGATGAAGACGCCCTTCCTGAGCCGGATCCGCTCCTCGAGCGCGATGTCCTCGACGGCCTTGAGGTACTCGCGGTCGTAGGGCTCGGACATGTCGGGGAAGCGCGGACCGAGCCGGTCGTCGTTCGGCCCGATGAGCGGGTTGTCGCCGGTCAGGTTGATGTGGTCCACGACCGCCACGATGTCACCGCGCTCGTACAGCGGGTTCATGCCGCCCGCGGCGCAGGTGAGGACGAGCTTCTTCGCCCCGAGGGCGCGGAGGACGCGGACCGGGAAGGCCACCTCCTCCATCGTGTAGCCTTCGTAGTAGTGCACGCGGCCGTTCATGACGGCGACGGTCTTCCGCCCGATCTTCCCGATCATGAGCTCGCCCGCGTGCCCCTGCACCGAGGACGTCGGGAAGTTCGGGATCTTCCCGAACGGGATCGTCACCGCGTCGCGCGTGATGCCGGAGAGGTCGCCGAGGCCGCTCCCGAGGACGACCGCGACCTGCGGCTTGAGGTCGGTGCGCTTCCGCACGTAGTCGGCGGCCTTCCCGATGCGCTCGGCCAGCGTCGTGTCCTTCGCCATCGTCCGTCCTCCGTCGTCAGTCCGTCGGCCGCTCGCCGAAGATCGCGCGCCCGACTCGCACGAGCGTGGCGCCTTCCTCGACCGCGACCTCGAAGTCGTTCGTCATGCCCATCGAGAGGTGCGCCATGCTCACGCCGGGGACGACGCGCTCCTCGATCTCGTCGCGCAGCGCCCGGAGCCGCCTGAAGCACGGGCGGACGTCCTCGGGGTCCGGGAGGAACGCCCCCACCGTCATGAGCCCCTCGACCCGGAGCCCGGGAAGGCCGGCCATCTGCTCGACAGCGGCCGCCGCCTCGTCGGGCGGGAGGCCGTTCTTCGTCCCCTCCCCCGAGGTGTTGACCTCGACGAGCACGCGCGCGGTCTTCCCCGCCGCGTCCGCGCGATGCGAGATCTCGCGCGCGAGCCTCACGCTGTCCACCGACTGGATGAGGTCGAAGAGCCCGAGGGCGTCCCGGACCTTGTTGGTCTGGAGGTGCCCCACGAGGTGCTTCTCGACGGGGAGGTCGAGCTCCTCGAACTTGCGCCCGGCCTCCTGCACCCTGTTCTCGCCGATCGCGGTCACGCCGGCCTCGACCGCCTCGATGATCCGCTTGACCGGCACCGTCTTCGTCACGGCGACCAGCGTGATCTCGGCAGGGTCGCGCAGGGCGCGGTCCGCCGCATCTTCCATCCTGCTCAGGACTTGGCGGACGCTCTCACGCACGCCCACGCACCGCCCTCCCTTCCGCCGCGGCGAAGGGGAGATTATAGCCCGCGGGGGCCGGCGCCGCAACGCTGAATCCGGCTGCGCCTCAGGGGCCGTCGTCGCCGCCCCGCCCGCAACTTGTTGTCCTGAGTCCTGTTGCGCTTGCGAGCCGCAGGGTGTATTCTCTCTGCCACGGGGCCGGCGCCGACCGGCCCCACGATCCTGACGGAGCCTCCCGGGACACGGGGACGGAAGCGGAGCCGCCATGACGGAGCGCGAGAAGGGCGCCTTCAAGCCGACGGTCATCGTCTTCTGCTGCAACTGGTGCGCGTACGCCGGCGCCGACCTCGCCGGCGTGTCGAGGCTCAAGATGTCCCCCCACTTCCGCGTGGTACGGACGATGTGCTCCGGCCGCGTGGACCCCGAGCTCATCCTCGAGACCTTCGTCGCCGGCGCCGACGGCGTGATGGTGGCCGGTTGCCACCCCGGCGAGTGCCACTACGTCGAGGGGAACCACAGGACGATGCGCCGCGTGGTGCTGCTCCGCCGCGTCCTGAAGGACCTGGGCATCGAGCCCGAGCGCCTCGCCCTCGAGTGGGTCTCGGCGAGCGAGGGCACGAGGTTCCGGGAGGTGATCAACGCGTTCGTCGAGCGGATCGCGGCGCTGGGACCGTGCGCCGCCCGGCGCTCGAACGAGAAGGCGGAAGGACCCGCCGCAGCGAGCCCCTCCGCCTCCTGACAGCCGTCCGCTCTCCCCGCGCTTCCCCGTCCCCTACTGCGCCCGTCCGAACACGCAGGACACCACGGTCCGGTCGTTCCCGCCCATCGAGATCATGAGCCCGATGGGCTTCTTCACGTTGATGCGCTGGCCGTCCGGCTTCCCCGAGAGCTGCATGGCGATGTCCGCCGCCTGCCGCACGCCGGTCCCACCGGTGTAGTGCCCGTACCCCACGAGACCGCCCGACAGGTTGGTCGGGATGTCGCCGTCCGGGGCCGTGCGCCCCTCGCGGACGAAGTCGTAGGTCTCGCCGTACCCGCAGAACCCCGCGGCCTCGAGCGAGAGGAGCCCCCCGATGGTGAAGCAATCGTGCACCTCGAGCATGCCGACGTCCGCGGCGGTCAGCCCGGCCATCCCCAGCGCCTGCTTGACCGCCCGCGCGCTCGTCGTGAGCTGCGTCTGGGACTCGGGGTCCTTCGAGATGTCGGCAACGACCTGCCCGAAGCCGAGCAGTTCGACCGCGTCCTTCTTCTCCACGCCGAGCCTCTTGAGGCCCTCTTCGGAAGCGAAGATGACCGCCGAGGCGCCGTCCGAGACCTTCGAGCAGTCGTAGACGTTGATGCACTCGCAGAAGGTCTTCGGGTTCGGCTTCGTCATGCCGGCGGCGAAGAGGTCCTCGATGGCGTTGTGGTGCTCCTGCGCCTTCGGGCACTTCCGGGCGTTGAGCACGGCCCGCTCGTACCAGCGCGCCATCGCCTCGCGCACCTTGTCGTAGCCGAACTCCTTGTACGCGGCGCAGGCCCGGTCGGAGAACTTGCTCGGGAAGAAGTACGCGTGGCCGCTCTTGCGCTGGCTCGCGTAGTGGCCCGCGCCCGCCAGGATGTCGGCGCCGTACACGGCCTTGACCGTGTTCTGCACCTCGACGCCGATCGTGAGCACCGTCTCGGCGGTCTCCGCGAGGATCGATCGCACGGCCGTCGCGAGCGCGAGCCCGCCGGAGCCGCACGCGCCCTCGACGCGGATGAGCGGCTTGTACTCGAGCTTCGGGTCCACGAGCGGCATCATCGCGGCGAGGTTGCCCTGCCGGTTGAAGCGCGCCGCCATGAAGTTGCCGATGACGCCCTCGTCGATCGCGTCAGGGCCGCTGACCTGCGCGAGCGCCCCCTGCCCCGCTTCCTTGATGTAGTGCTCGAGCCCCGGCCGCGGCTTCTTGGGGTGGAACTCCTTCCGCCCGGTGCCGAGCGAGATGGTGTTGCTTCCCGCCGTCATGAACACGCGCCGCCTGAGCTTCTTCATCGGACGCCTCCCGCGCCGCCGACCATGGACGCCGCATACTCGTTGATGGGCCCGTAGAGGTGATAGAACCCGTTCGTCATCACGCCGTTCACGTCGTCGGCCGAGTTGGCCACGCCGTCGGCCACGAGCTTCTCGCCGATCTCCATCGAGCGCCTGAGGTACGCTCCGGCGAGCCGCCCGCCCTCGGTGTTCAGCGACGCGAGGGCGGCGAAGTACGACGCGAGCTTCTCCCCCTTCTTGGGGTCCGCGAGGAGCGCGCGCCACGGCGCGTGCCCGGCGGGGAGCGGCCCGAGCTTCGCGTCGGCCTTCGAGGTCCAGTCGCCGTCCGAGAAGAGCCGGTAGCCGCGCTTCGAGAGATCGTAGATGCCCGCCGGCCGTCCCTTCTCGTACTTCACGATGCCGTCCTTCTGGCTTCCGTCGGCGTACTGGCCGCCGAGGACGCCCGCGGCGGCCATCCGGTCGAGCAGGTCGTCCTTGAGCGCCACGCCCGGCGTGTGCTCCGTCATGACCTGCATGATGAACCGGCACACGTCCACGCCGACGTAGTCGATGAGCTGGAAGATGCCCATCGGCCGCACGAGGAAGTCCTGGCTGATGCGGTTCATCGCGTAGACGGCGCCGGTCTCGCCGAGCTCGCCCGACAGCCTCCTGACCTCGCCCGTCGCGTGGAGGATGTCCCGCATGAAGTGGCCGTTGCCGATGAACCCGGCGATGTCGTTCGCGAGGAACACCTTCTTGCGCAGCCGACCGGCAAGCTCGGTCCCGAGCTCGACGACCGCGGGCAGCGTGCGCTTCGAGCTGATGAGCTCGAGGAGCTTCTGGACCGCGGGCGGGTTGTAGAAGTGGTAGCCGATGATGCGGCCGCCGAGGTTCGCGCCCTCGTCCAGCACGGTGATCGGGATGGACGAGGTGTTCGTGAGGTAGTAGGCGCCCGGGCACAGCGCGTCGAGCTTCCGGAAGACGTCGATCTTGATGCCCTTGCTCTCGATGATCGCCTCGAAGATGAGGCGCGACCCGGCGACGCTCTCGAGCTTCGAGCTCGGCCGCGCGATGGACATGGCGCCGTCCACGAACGCGGCGATGACGTCGTAGTTCTCGACGAGGTCCTCGCGGCCCGCGTACGCCGCGCGCAGCGCCACGATGCTCTTCTCCGCGCTCTTCGTGAGCTGGTCCCGCAGGTAGCCCAGAAGCCCCGACAGCGCCTCCTCGCTCACGTCGACCAGGTGAAGGCAGTAGGGCCGCTTCGCATGCTCGGGCTCGAGCTTCCGCATCGCCATCTCGGTGGCCAGGAGCAGCGCGATGCCGCTTCCCATCTTCCCGGCCGCGCCGAGCACGGCGACGTTCTCCAGTCTCTCATCGAGTTTCACTCGCCACCCCCTTCAGGACTTCTCGGACGGTTCCTCGGGCCTTCGCCCGCCTGGTTCCTCCGGGTTCCAGCAGTGCCGGCACCGCGCCTCGTACGCCTCGGACGCGCCGACGACGACCCGCTCGCGCGACGCGATGATGCGCTGCGTCCGGTTCGCGGGTCTTCCGCACTTCACGCACACCGCGAGCGTCTTCGTGATGTACTCGGCCACCGCGAGGAGCGCCGGCATCGGCTCGAACGGGCGGCCGAGGTAGTCCTGGTCGAGGCCCGCCACGATGACGCGCACGCCGCGCCCCGCGAGCGTCTCGCAGACCCGCGGCAGGTCCGGCCCGAGGAACTGCGCCTCGTCGATCCCGACGACCTGAGCGTCGTCGGGCACGCGCCGCAGGATCTCGGCGGCCCGGTCCACGCGCATCGACTCGATGCGGCGCTCGTCGTGCGAGACGATGTCCTCTTCGTCGTAGCGGTCGTCGATCCGCGGCTTGAACGCCACGACCTTCTGCCTGGCGATCTTCGCGCGCCTGAGCCTGCGGATGAGCTCCTCGCTCTTGCCGGAGAACATGCTCCCGCAGATGACCTCGATCGCGCCGGCCTCCTCGCGCCTGTCAGCCATCGGGGCCTCCCGGCACCCTCACGTCCCCGTGCCGGACCTCGGTCCGACGCCCGTCGTCCGTCTCGACCACGAGCGCGCCGTCCGGCGAGAGGTCCACCGCCGTCCCGCGCACGGTCCGCGCCGCGGTCGCCGCCTCGACGGGCCGGCCGAGCGTCGCGGAGAGCTCGAGCCACCTGGCGCGGAACGCGGTGAGCCCGCTCTCGGCGAACAGACGAGCGTCCGCATCGAGGCGCTCGAGGAGCGACCGGAGCGTCTCCTGCCGCGACACGCGGCGGCCCAGAAGCGTCGAGAGCGACGTCGCCGAGAGGGCGATCTCGGCAGGGAACTCGTCGGGCGCGACGTTCACGTTGATCCCGACGCCGACGATGACGCTCTCGACCGCGCCGCCCGCGGCCTGCCGCGACTCGAGGAGCACTCCGCCGAGCTTGCGCCCGCCCACGACGATGTCGTTCGGCCACTTCACCCGGGCGTCCACGCCGGGCGCCCCGCGGAGCGCGCTCGCGACGGAGAGCGCCGTCGCCACGGAGAGCCCCGCGACCTCCGCCGCGGGGCGGTTCGGCCTCAGGAGGAACGAGAACCACAGCCCGCGGCCCGCCGGCGAGAACCACGGGCGCCCGGCGCGGCCGCGGCCGGCGGTCTGCTCGTCGGCGACCAGGACGGTCCCCTCGGGCTCGCCGGCGTCGGCGAGCGCGCGGAGCTCGGTGTTCGTCGAGCCCACGCTCGCGACGCGGACCACGCGCCGCCCGACGACCGTCAGCATCGTCCCCTCACCCGTCCCGACAGCGACGCGACCTCCCGGATCCTCCGCTCGGCGAGCGCGTCGGCGGCCTCGGCCGTGTTGACGCCGCGCTCGCGCGCGACCGCGAAGACCTCCTTGAGCGCCGCGCCGATGTCCTCGGCCCGGCGCATCGCCCGCTCCTGCGAGAACCCGGCGATCTCCTCGGTCACGGCGATGAGCGCGCCGGCGTTGAACACGAAGTCCGGCGCGTAGAGGATGCCCCGCTCGGCGAGCATGCCGGCGTGGCGCGGCTCCGCAAGCTGGCTGTTCGCGGGCCCCGCGACGATCTTCGCGCGGAGCCGCGGGATGGTCCGGTCGTTCAGGATCTCGCCCACGGCGCACGGGCTCCAGACGTCGCACGGGACGTCGTAGATGCCTTCCGGCGGGGCGACCTCGATGTCGAAGGACGCCCGCGCCGCCTCGACGGCCGCGGGGCTTGCGTCGCTCCCGACGACCGTCGCGCCCTCGTCGAGCAGCCGGCGCACGAGGGCGCGGCCGCCCCGCCCGAGGCCCTGCACCGCGACCGTGAGGCCGCGCAGGCTGGGCGGCGCTCCGGTCTCCTCGAGGCACGCCTTCATGCCGGCGATCGCGCCGTGCGCCATGATGGGCGCGGTGTCGCCGCAGCCGCCGTACGCGGCGTGCAGCCCCACGACGTGCCTCGTCTCGAGCCGGACGCACTGCATGTCCTCGACGTTCGTGCCGAGACCCTGCGAGGTGATGTACCGTCCGTTCAGGCTCTCGATCCGCCGGCCCAGCGCCCGGAAGAGGACCTCGGTCTTGTCCCGCCGCGGGTCGCCCATGATGACCGCGGCCCCGCCGCCGAAGTTGAGCCCCGCGGCGGCGGCCTTGTAGGTCATCCCTTTCGCCAGCCGCAGCGCATCCTCGAGCGCCTCCTCGTCGCGCGCGTACTCGCGCATCCGCGTCCCGCCGATGCCGGGCCCGAGCACGGTGCTGTGGATGGCGATGATGCCGCGCAGCCCGGCGGCCTCGTCGAACACGAACGAGACCTGCTCGTGGTCGGACTGGGCGAGCGCCTCGAACACCTTCATCGGGAACCTCCGCCGGCCGCCGTCACGCGTCAGCTCTTCTTCCGCGACCACGAGGGCGTCCTCTTCTCGAGGAACGCCCGGATGCCCTCCTGCGCCTCGCCGAGCGCGAAGCACGTCCCGAAGGTCTCGGACTCGTACGAGCCGCCGACCTCGATGTCCGCGTTCACGCCCCGCACGACGCACGCCTTGATGAGCGCGACCGCGGCCGGGCCGCGCGACGCGATGGTGAGCGCGAGCTCCTTCGCCGCGGCCATGAGCGCGTCGGGCTCGACGACCTTCGTCACGAGGCCGTAGCGGAGCGCGGTCTCGGCGTCGATGGGCTCGCCGACGAGCAGCATCTCGAGCGCGCGGCCGAGCCCCACGAGCCGCGGGAGCCGCTGCGTGCCGGCGAACCCCGGCGTGACGCCGAGCTTGACCTCGGGTTGCCCGAGCTTCGCCTTCGTCGAGGCGATCCTGATGTCGCACGCCATCGCGAGCTCGAGGCCGCCGCCGAGCGCGAACCCGTTGAGCGCCGCGACGACCGGCTTCGGCAGGTTCTCGATGCGCGAGAACGTCTCCTGCCCGAGCCTCGACGCCTCGCGCGCCTTCATCGCGCCGAGCTTCGAGAGCTCGACGATGTCCGCCCCGGCGACGAACGCCTTGCCCGCTCCGGTCACGATGACCGCCGCCACGCCGTCGTCGACGCCGAGCTCCTTCATCGCCTCGTTGATCTCGGACATCGTCGTCGTGTCGAGCGCGTTCAGAGCGTCCGGCCGGTTGACGGTGACGACGGCCAGGATGCCGTCCCTCTCGACCTGGATGTTCCGGTAGCTCACGGTGCGTCCTCCCCCGTCGTGATCGTCGGCCGGCGGCGCCGGCCGCCTGGTCAGTGGCAGCCGCCGTCGTCCACGGTCTCGGGATAGACCCGGACCTCTTCCTCGCCACGGAGCGCGCGCAGGCAGCCGAGGGCCAGCTCGCGGAGCTCGTCCTCGCCGGGCACGACGATGACGCGCCCGAGGAAGCGGACTTTCGCCGCGATGCGCTCCGCGATGACCTCGGACTTCACGATGCCGCCGGTGAGCACGACCGCGTCGAGGTCCTTGCCGACCACGACCGCCATCGCGCCGATCTCCTTCGCAATCTGATAGACCATCGCGGCGAGCACGCCGCGCGCCCGCGCGTCGCCGGCCTCCTCGCGCCGGAGGACCTCCGCGACGTCGCTCGTCCCGAGGTAGGCGACGAGCCCGCCGCCGCCGACGAGCTTCCGCATGACCTCGGCTTCGGTGTACGAGCCGGAGAAGCACATCTTCACGAGATTCACGGTGGGCAGCGTGCCCGCGCGCTCGGGCGTGAACGGCCCAGCCGACAGGCCGTTCGAGACGTCCACCATGCGCCCCTTTCTGAGGGCGCAGACGCTCACGCCCCCGCCGAGGTGCGCGACCACGAGGTTCGCGTCGCAGACGCCCTTGCCGAGGTCGGCCGCGACCGTCCTCGCGACGGCCTTGATGTTGAGGGCGTGCACGAGGCTCGTCCGCTCGATCTCGGGGATGCCGGAGTAGCGCGCGACGGGGTCCAGCTCGTCCACGCACGGCGGGTCAACGATGAACGCCTCGAGGCCGTGGTCCCATGCGATGCCGTACGCGAGCACGGCGCCGAGGTTCGAGGGGTGCGGCCCCTGCACCTCGTCGCGGGCGTCGGCGATCATCTCCGGGTTCACCCGGTAGGTGCCGCTCACGGTCGGGCGGAAGGGCCCGCCCCTGCCGACGACGGCCGAGAGCGACCGGAGCGCGATGCCGTGGTCGGCGAGGAACTCGAGGACGGCCGCCTTGCGGTACTCGTACTGGTCCCAGATGCGCTCGAACCTGCCGAGCTCGAGTGAGCTGTGGCGGACGACCCCCTCGCAGAGGCACTCGTCCCCGTCGAACACCGCGAGCTTCGTCGAGGTGCTCCCGGGGTTGATCGCGAGGACCCTCTCCGCCTTCCGTCCCTTGGGGTCCGACATCGGCTAGTGGCCCCTCTCCCTGTAGACCTCGCGCTGGATGATGAACCGCATAATCTCCGCGGTCCCGCCGCCGATGGTCATGAGCCTGGCGTCGCGCGCGAGCTGCTCGGTCCGGTTCTGCTTCGTGTAGCCGTCCCCGCCCGTCACCTGGAGCGCCTCGTAGGCGATCTCCTGCGCCGCGAGTGTGGCGAAGAGCTTCGCCGTCGCGCCCTGCCGCGTCGCCGGGAGACCTGCGTCGATGCGGCGCGCGGCCTCGAGCGTCAGGAGCCTCGCGGCGTCGAGCTTCGTCGCCATGTCGGCGATCTTGAACGAGATGCCCTCGAACGCGCGGATCTCCTTCCCGAACTGCTGCCGCTTCACCGAGTGCTCGACGGCGATCTCGAACGCGGCGCGCGAGTAGCCCACCGCGCCCGCGGCGAGCGAGGTGCGCTCGGTGTCGAGCTCGTCCATGAGGACGGCGAAGCCCTTGTTCACCTTCCCCACGACGTGACGTGCCGGAACGCGGACGCCCTCGAACTTGAGGTGCGAGACGCGCGCCCCGCGCATCCCCATGAGGTCGTAGTCCTTCACGACGCTGAAGCCAGGCCACGACGTCTCCACGACGAACGCGGTCATGCCGTCGCGCGCCTTCACCGACGGGTCGGTGATCGCGAACACGAGGATGAAGTCGGCCTGGCTCCCGTTCGTGATGAAGCGCTTCTCCCCGGTGATGACGAAGTCGCCGCCGTCCTTCACGGCCTGCGTTTTCATGCCCGCGGTGTCGGAGCCGACGTCGGGCTCGGTGATGCCGATGGCGCCGATCTTCTCGCCCGTGACGATCGGTCGCAGGTACTTCTGCCGAAGCGCGTCCGAGCCGAACTTGTGGACCGGCGGCGCGAAGTAGACCGAGGTCACGCCGCGCGACACGTCCACGACCGGCGAGACCGCCGAGATCTCCTCGGCGATGATGGTCTCGGCGACCATCCCCTTCCCGGTCCCGCCGTACTCCTTCGGGATCATCGCGCCCATGTAGCCCGCCTGGCCCACGCGGCGCAGCACCTCGCGCGGATACTCGGCCGTGCGCTCGATCTCGTCGGCGAACGGCCCGACCTCCTTCTCTGCGAAGGCCCTGACCTCGTCGCGGAACGCGTTCTCGTCCTTCGTGTAGAACATGCTCAGCATGCGCATCCCCTTCTCGCGGCGGCCGGAGCGGCCGCCCGGCGTCGTCGCACCCGGCCCTACGCCGCGCCCGTTTCCGCGGCGGGCTCGATCTCGACCATGGCCTCGGTCGTCCCGACGGAGGCGCCCGGCGCGACCGTCACCTTCCTGACGGTCCCGGCGACCGGGGCCCTGACGTCGTTCTCCATCTTCATCGCCTCGACGATGACGAGGCTCTGCCCGAGGGCCACCTCGTCCCCTTCCTTCACGAGCACCTTGACGACCGTGCCGGGCATCGGCGCCTTCACGCTGCCGCTCGCCCGGCCGCCGTGCCGCGCGCCGCCGACCGCGTCGTCGGCCGCGCCCGTCTCGAGGTCGAAGCGGCGGCCCGCGACCCAGACGGCGAGCCCGCCGTCGCGCCGCGCGACGCGCGCGGTGAGCGACCTGCCGTCCACGACCATCGAGATCACGCCGCCCGGGATCGTGGCCCAGTCGAGGCGGCGCCCGTCGCGTCCGTCGACCGAGACGTTCGCGTCGGAGGGCTTCCCTTCGACCGTGACGACGTGCGCCCGGCCGCCGACAGTGAACTCGAAGCGCAAGGGCTCCCCCTTCAGGATGACCTGCGGCCGATGCTCCACGCCCCAAGCGTGTCCCACGGCGACTGCTCGCGCCGCCTGCCGCCGGCGCGCGCGGGCGCCGACCCGGCGGACAGGAAGATCGCGCCGGCCACGAGCGCGGCCTCGAGCGCGGCGGCGTCGGCCGCGCCCGCCGGCCGCCCCGCCATGTGCTTCTCGATGAAGTCGGTCTGCGTGTCGCCCTTCGCGAACGGCTCGCTCGCGACGATCTCGCGCAGGTAGTCGATGGTCGTCGCGATGCCGAGCACCACGAAGTCGGACAGCGCGCGGAGCATCCTCAGGCGCGCGGTCTCGCGGTCGGCGGCGTGCACGATGAGCTTCGAGAGGATGGGATCGTAGTGGACCGGCACGTCCCACCCCTCGTAGATGCCGCAGTCGTGCCGCACGCCGGGGCCGGCCGGCTCGCAGAGGCTCAGGATGCGGCCGGGCGACGGGAGGAAGTCGTTCGCCGGGTCCTCGGCGTAGATGCGGCACTCGATGGCGTGGCCCCGCTGCGCGAGGTCGGACTGCTTGAGCGTGAGCGGGCGGCCCGACGCGACGAGGATCTGCTCGCGCACGAGGTCCACGCCCGTGACGAGCTCGGTGACGGGGTGCTCGACCTGGATGCGCGCGTTGACCTCGAGGAAGTAGAAGCTCCTGTCCTCCGCGAGAAGGAACTCGACCGTCCCCGCGTTCTGGTACCCGCACGCCTTCGCCGCCTTCACGGCCGTCTCGCCCATCCGGGCGCGGAGTTCCGGCGTGAGCGCCGTCGAGGGCGACTCCTCGACGATCTTCTGGTGCCGCCGCTGGATGGAGCACTCGCGCTCGAAGAGGTGCACGACGTTGCCGTGCCGGTCGGCGAGGACCTGGAACTCGACGTGGCGCGGCCGCTCGATGAGCTTCTCGACGTAGACCGTGTCGTCGCCGAACGCGGACTTCGCCACGCGGCGCGCGGTCGCAAGCGCGTTCGGAAGGTCGGCCGCGCTCCGGACGACCTGCATGCCCTTCCCGCCGCCGCCCGCCGACGCCTTGACGAGCACCGGGTAGCCCATCTCGCGCGCCTTCGCGGCGCACGCCTCGTCACCGCCACCGGCGTCGAGCATCCCGGGGATGATGGGAACGCCCACGCCGCGCATGGTCTCGCGGGAGCGGATCTTGTCGCCGACGAGATGGAGGGCGGCCGACGGCGGCCCGATGAACGTGAGCCCCTCGTCCTCGCAGCGCCTGGCGAACTGCCAGTTCTCGGCGAGGAACCCGTAGCCCGGATGGACCGCGTCGGCGCCCACGGTGCGCGCGGCTCCGATGACGGCGTCCACGTTGAGGTAGCTCTCGAGCGCCGGGGCCGGCCCGATGCGCACGGCCTCGTCGGCCTCGAGCACGTGGAGCGACGCGCGGTCGGCGTCGGAGTAGACGGCCGCCGCCGGGATGCCCGCGTCGCGGCAGGCCCGCGCGACGCGGACCGCGATCTCGCCCCGGTTGGCGATGAGGATCTTCTTCATGAGCCCCTGTTCCAGCGCGCCTTCCGCTTCTCGAGGAACGCCGCCATGCCCTCGCGCGCCTCATCGGAGGCCCGCACCTCGGCGATGACGCGCGCCGTGTGGGCCTTCGCCTCGGACAGCGGCATGAACATCACGTCGTCGAGGAGGTCCTTGCACACGCGGAGCGCCTCCGGCCCGCCCGAGAGCGTGCGCTTCGCGATCGTCGCGACCTCGTCGTCGAGCGCCTCGCGCGGGACGACCGCGTTGACGAGTCCCAGCCGGAACGCCTTCTCGGCCGTCAGCCGCTCCCCCGTGAGGAAGAACTCGCGGCACGCGCCCGCCCCGGCGCGGAGCACCACGTACGGCGAGATGCACGCCGGCACGAGACCGATCTTGACCTCGGACAGGCTGATGACCGCGGTGTCCGCGGCCACGACGATGTCGTTGGCGGCCATGAGCCCGGCGCCGCCGCCGATCGCGTAGCCGTTCACGCGCGCGATGGTGGGCTTCGGGAGCGTGTGGATCGCCTCCATCACGTCCGAGATGACCATGCCGTCGGCGTAGTTCTGCTCGAACGTGTACGCGCCGGTGCGCCGCATGTAGTTGATGTCGGCGCCCGCGCAGAACGAGTCGCCCTCGCCGGTCAGCACGACGACGCGCACGGACGGATCGTCGGCGAAGGCGCGGTAGACCTCGAGCAGCTCGCGCAGCATCGCGTCGTCGAAGGCGTTCTTGACCTCCGGCCGCGAGAGCGTGACCGTCGCGATCTCGCCGGCGACGGCGGTCCGAAGCGTTGTGTGTCCGCCCATCGTCTCCCCCGTGGCCCTACATTCTGAACACGCCGTACTTCTGGTCAGGGACCGGCGCGTTGAGCGCCATCGCGATGCCGAGCGCGAGCGCCGCCCGCGTGTCCAGCGGGTCGAGGATGCCGTCGTCCCACAGGCGCGCCGTCGAGTAGTACGCCGACGCCTCGTTCTCGTACCGCTCGATCACCGGCGCCTTGAACGCCTTCTGCTCCTCGGGCGTCATGACGACGCCCTCCTTCTCGAGCTGCCGCATCTTCACGGTGAGGAGCACGTTCGCCGCTTGCTCGCCGCCCATGACGCTGATCTTCGCGTTCGGCCACATCCACAGGAGCCTGGGGCTGTAGCCGCGCCCGCACATCGCGTAGTTGCCGGCGCCGTACGAGCCGCCGACGATGACCGTGAACTTCGGCACGTCCGCGTTGGCGACCGCATGGACGAGCTTCGCGCCGTCCTTCGCAATGCCGCCGTGCTCGTACTGCCGCCCGACGATGAACCCCGTGATGTTCTGAAGGAAGACGAGCGGGATCTTCCGCATCGTGCAGAGTTCGATGAAGTGCGCGCCCTTGAGCGAGCTCTCCGAGAAGAGCACGCCGTTGTTGGCGAGGATGCCGACCGGGTATCCCATGACGCGCGCGAAGCCCGTCACGATGGTGGGGCCGTAGAGCTCCTTGAACTCCTGGAAGCGGCTGCCGTCCGCGATGCGGGCGATGACCTCCCGCATGTCGAACGCCTTCCGAAGGTCCGTCGGCACGATGCCCAAGAGCTCCTCGGGGTCGTACGCCGGGTCCTCGGGCTCGTCCGCGTCGAGCTCGAACCGCTTCGGCGCGTCGAGGTTCTCGATGATGTTCCGCGCGACGGCGAGCGCGTGGGCGTCGTCGAGCGCGTAGTGGTCGGCCACGCCCGAGATGCGGCAGTGGACGTCGGCACCGCCGAGCTCCTCGTCGGTCACCTCCTCGCCCGTCGCGGCCTTCACGAGCGGCGGCCCGCCGATGAAGATGGTGCCTTGCTCCTTCACGATGACCGCCTCGTCGCTCATCGCCGGGACGTACGCGCCGCCCGCCGTGCACGAGCCCATGACGATCGCGATCTGCGGGACGCCCACCGCCGAGAGCCGCGCCTGGTTGTAGAAGATGCGGCCGAAGTGGTCGCGGTCGGGGAAGGTGCCGGCCTGGTGCGGCAGGAAAATGCCGCCGGAGTCCACGAGGTACACGCACGGGAGGCGGTTCTCCATCGCCACCTCCTGCGCCCGCACGTGCTTCTTGATGGTCATCGGGAAGTAGGTGCCGCCCTTCACCGTCGCGTCGTTCGCGACGACGAGGACCTCGCGCCCGTGGACCCGCCCGACGCCCGTGACCATGCCGGCCCCCGGGGCCTCGTTGTCGTACATCCCGTATGCCGCGAGCGGCGAAAGCTCGAGGAACGGCGTGCCCGGGTCGAACAGGCGCTCGAGCCGCTCCCGCACGAGGAGCTTCCCGCGCTTCCTGTGCCGCTCGCGCTGCGACGTAGGCCCGCCCTCCTTCGCGCGGTCGAGACGCTCGCGGAACTCGTCCACGAGCGCGCGCATCCTCGCGCGGTTCTCCTGGAACGCGGCGCCCTTCGTGTCCACCCTGCTCTCGATGCGGTACATCGGTCACCTCGCAGGCACGAACTTGTACCCGTAGCAGAGGATGCCGGCCTCGCCTTCCTCGCGGAGCTTCCGGAACTCGATGCGGACCGGCATCCCGACCGTGAGCTCGTCGAACTCCACGTCCGCGATCTGCGCGGTCAACCTCACGCCGCCGTCGAGCTCGGCGATGCCCATCGCGTACGGCGTCTCGTTGCTGAACGCGCTCGGGCCGATCCTGATGACGGTGTGCGTGAGAAGCCTGCCGGCATCAGGAAGGACGACCTTCTCGAACTCCCGGCCGCGGCACGTGTTGCAGATGACCCGCGGCGGGAAGTGCACCTTGCCGCACTTCCGGCACTTCGCGGCCTCCAGCCGGTAGCGCTGCGGGATCTCCCTCCAGTACCTTGCTGACGTCGACATCGCGTGACCTCCTCAGGGGCTAGACGGAACCAAGGATGTGGACCGCGCAGGAGCCGGCGACGCCGCCCATGTTCTGCGTCATGCCGATCGTCGCGCCCTTCACCTGGCGCCCGCCGCACTCGCCGCGCAGCTGCTTCACGACCTCGAGCACCTGGGCGACGCCGGTCGCGCCGACCGGGTGCCCCTTCGACTTGAGGCCGCCCGACGGGTTGACGGGGATCCTGCCGCCGACGGCCGTCTCGCCGCTCTCGGCGCCGCGCCCGCCCTTCCCCCTCTCGAAGAACCCGAGCGCCTCGATCGCGCAGATCTCCGCGATCGTGAAGCAGTCGTGCACCTCGACGAAGCTGATGTCCTTCGGCCCCAGGCCGGCGGCCTTGTACGCCTTCTCACCTGCCTTCTCGACCGCCGAGAGCCACGAGATGTCGGGGCGCGAGTGGAGCGCGATCGTGTCCGTGGCGTGCGCGGACGCCAGCACCTTCACCGGCGGCCTCTTCGACAGCCGCTTCGCCATGTCGAGCGGGCAGAGGATCGCGGCCGCCGCGCCGTCGGTGATCGGCGAGCAGTCGAGGATCGTGATCGGGTCCGCCACGAGGAGCGACCCGGCGACCTGCTCGAGGGTGAGCTCGTACGGGTACTGCGCGAGCGGGTTCCTGGAGCCGTTCCTGTGGTTCTTGACGGCGACGTGCGACAGCTGGTCGCGCGTCGTGCCGTACTTGTGCATGTGGTCCACGGCCATCATCGCGTACAGGCCGGGGAACGTGACCCCGTGGTAGACCTCGTACTCGGCGTCGGCCGCGGTCGAGAGCGCGTGGGTCGCCCCGCCGCCGTCGATGTCGTTCATCTTCTCGACGCCGCCCGCAAGCACGATGTCGTGAACGCCGGACGCGACGTCGATGAACGCCTGCCGGAAGGCGACGCCGCCCGACGCGCACGCGCTCTCCACTCTGACCGACGGGATGGGCGCCACGCCGAGATAGTCGGCCATCACGGAGCCAAGGTGCTCCTGGCCGACGAACAGCCCGCTCGTCATGCACCCGACGTACATGGCGTCGATGTGGTCGACGCCCGCGTCGTCGATGGCGAGGAGCGCGGACTCCGTGAAGATGTCGCGGAGCGACTTCTCCCACAGCTCGCCCCACTTCTGCATCCCCACGCCGATGACTGCTACGTCCCTCATGAGTGTTCTCCCAGGTTGATCCGTCGTGTTGAGGCCGCCCGCGTCGGACCGGCCGCGCGGGCTCCCGCCGCTACTCGCCCATCCGGATCTTGCGACGGAACTTCGCGTAGGTGCCGTAGTCGATGTAGCGCTTGTTCGCGTCGAGCATCGCGCGGGTCTTCGGCGCGGCGTCGCGGACCTCCTCGATCCTGTCGGTCACCTCGTAGATGAACCCGTCGCTGCCCGCGCCCGAGCCGTACGAGACCATGAGGATCCTGTCGCCCGGCTTCGCCACGTCGAGCGTCGCCGTGAGGCCCATCGGCGACGACCCGGAGTAGGTGTTCCCGAGCGTCGGCGAAAGCCACCCCGGCTCGATCTGCTCCTTCTTGAATCCGAGCATCTGCCCCGCGCGCATCGGGAACTTGCCGTTCGGCTGGTGGAAGACCGCGTAGGCGAAGTCGGCCGGCTTGGCGCCCGCCTTCTCCATGAGGCCCTTCGCGCAGCCCAGCACGTGCTTGAAGTACGCGGGCTCGCCGGTGAACCGCCCGGCGTGGCGCGGGTAGTGCATGTGCTCGCGGCGCCAGAAGTCGGGCGTGTCGGTCATGAACGCGTACGTGGTCAGGACCTTCGCGACGCCGGGGCCCTTTCCGATGATGAACGCGGCGGCGCCGGCCGCGGCCGAGTACTCGAGCGCGTCGCCGGGGGCGCCCTGCGAGGTGTCGGCGCCGACGGCGAGCCCGTACTCGATCGCCCCGCCGTCCGCGAGGCCCATGCAGACGAACATGGCCTCGGAACCCGCCTTGCACGCGAACTCGAAGTCGGCGCAGTGCACCTCCGGCGTGGCGCCGATGGCGTCGGCGAGCACCGTGCCCGAGGGCTTCACCGCGTACGGGTGCGACTCGGAGCCCACGTAGACCGCGCCGATGCGCTTCGGGTCGATCTTCGCGCGCCGAAGCGCGTGCTTCGTGGCCTCGACGGCCATCGTGATGGTGTCCTGGTCGGGTGACGGGACCGCCTTCTCCCGGAGCATGAGCCCCTTCTTGTAGCTCGGCGCGTCGGCCCCCCAGACCTTGGCGATCTCCTCAACCTTGATCCTGTTCCGGGGCATGTAGGCGCCGTATCCGATGATCCCTGCCATGCTGTCCTCGCTTCCCTCCGCCTCGTGGCGGCGCGAGCGCGCCGCCGGCCCATGCCGACTGCCGGTCTCAGCACATGATGTTCCGCACCGTGCCGATCCTCTCGACCCGCCGCGCCGCCCGGTCCACCGCCACCCGGTACGGCGTCGCGTCCGCCTTCTTCGCTTCGGTGATGAGCGCGGCCATGACGTCGTGGATCCGCGTCGCCTCCTCGCGGAGCCGCTCGCGCGTCGCGTCGCGGAACTCCGGTTCGGTCTGGTACAGCTCCGCGCCTCCGATGACGAAGTCGGGCGCGTAGAGGATGCCCCGCTCCTTGAGCGCGTCGGCGTGCCGCGGCTCCTCGAGGACGTCGGACGCCGCGCCGGCGACGATGCGGCAGCGGAGCCGCGGGATCGTCTCGTCGTTCAGCACGCGGCCCACGGCGCAGGGAGAGAACACGTCGCACGCGACGGACACGATCTCGTCCGGCCGCACGACGCGCACGCCCGCGTGGCGGTCCTGCACCGCCTTGATCTGGTCGTAGCGGACGTCGGTGACCGTGACCTCGGCGCCCTCGGCCCCAAGCTCGTCCACGAGGAGCTGCCCGACCTTGCCGACGCCCTGCACCGCGACGTGCCGCCCCTGGAGGCTCGAGGTCCCGAACAGGTCGCGCACGCACGCCTTCATGCCGGCGATGACACCGACGGCGGTGAGCTCGTGGTTCCCCTCCATGGGCACGACGCTCGTCGTCTCGCGGCGCACGTGGCGGAACTGCCGGTCGGTCGTGCCGAACCCGGGATACGTGAGGAAGAGGCCCTTCAGGCCCTCGACGAACCGCCCGAACGCCCGGAAGTACGCCTCGTCGGGCTCGGCGGGATCGTCGGCCATGAGCACCGCGGCGCCGCCGCCCATGTCGCCCTCGAGCGACGCGCTCTGGAAAGTCATCGTCTCCGAGAGCCTGAGCGCGTCCACGACGGCCTCGTCCTCGCCCGCGTACGCCATGAGCCTCGTCCCGCCCACGGACGTCCCGAGCGTCGTGTCGTGGATCGCGATGATCGCGCGCAGCCCCGTCGGCCGGTTGAAGCAGAAGACGAGTTGCTCGTGGCCGCCCTTCTTCATGCGCTCGAAGATGCTCATGGCTTCTCGAACTCCTTCTTGTCGCACAGCTCGATCATCGCGCCCTGCGTGCTCTTCGGGTGGAGGAACGCGATCCTCCCGCCCTCGACGCCGGGCTTCGGCTTCTCGTCGATGACGCGGATCCCGCCGGCCGCGACGTCCGCGAGCGCGCGCGGGAGATCGGGGACCTCGAACGACACGTGATGGAACCCGGGTCCCCGCTTCTCGAGGAGGTCCTCAAGAGGCCCCGGCCCGAGGGGCTCGATGAGCTCGATCATGACGTCGCCGGCGCGCAGGAACGCCGCGCGCACGCCGTGGAGCTCGGAGTTCTCGACCTTCACGACCTCCATGCCGAGGAGGCCGACGTAGAACTCCATCGCGGAGTCCACGTTCCGGACGAGGATGGAGATGTGGTCCACGCGCGTCACGGCGTTCGCGCGGCCCGGCGCGGGGTTGTCCACGGCGATCCCTCCTACCACGCGCGCCCCGACGGGCGGTACCGCCCGTGCACGCCCTCGAGGGCCGCGGTCATCTCGCCCAGCGTGGCGCGCGCCCGCGCGCACTCGACGAGCGCCGGCATCGCCGGCCCTCCCGCGCGCGCAGCCTCCGCAAGCCGCCTGAGCGACGCGGCGACGGCTGCTCCGTCGCGCCCCGCCCTGAGGTCGGAAAGCGCCTCCGACTGGGCCTCGCGCAGGCGCGCCTTCACGCGCAGCGTCTCGAAGCGCGCCGGCTCGTCCACGCGGTGCCGGTTCACGCCGACGATCCCGCGCGTCCCCTCCTCGATCTCCTTCTGCTGCCGGTAGGCGCTCCGGGCCATCGCGCGCTGGTAGTGTCCCTCTTCGATGGCGGCCGTCGCGCCGCCGAGCGCCTCGATCGCGCGCATCTCCTCGGCCGCCTCGGACTCGATGCGGTCGGTGAGCCACTCGACGAAGTACGAGCCGCCCAGCGGGTCGGCGACCGACGCCGCGCCGCTCTCCTCGGCGATCACCTGCTGGGTGCGGAGCGCGAGCCGCGCGCTCTCCTCGGTGGGGAGCGCCAGCGCCTCGTCGCGCGAGTTCGTGTGGAGGCTCTGCGTGCCGCCGAGCACCGCCGCGAGCGCCTGAAGCGTCACCCGAGCGACGTTCACGTCCGGCTGCTGCGCGGTGAGCGCGACGCCGGCCGTCTGCGTGTGGAAGCGGAGCATCTGCGCGCGGGGCGAGGCGACGCCGAAGCGGTCGCGGACGATCCGCGCCCACATCCGCCGCGCGGCGCGGAGCTTCGCGACCTCCTCGAAGAGGTCCATGTGCGCGTCGAAGAAGAACGACAGCCGCTCGCAGAACGACGCGACGTCGAGGCCGCGCGCCTTCGCCGCCTCGACGTACGCGATGGCGTCGGCGAGCGTGAACGCGACCTCCTGCACGGCGGTCGCGCCCGCCTCGCGCATGTGGTAGCCGGAGACGGACATCGCGTTCCAGCGCGGGACGCGCTCGTTGAGGTACGCCGCGAGATCGAGCGCGAGCGCGACGGACGCCGCGGGCGGGAACACGTAGGTCCCTCGCGCGGCGTACTCCTTCAGGACGTCGTTCTGCACGGTCCCGCGCAGCGAGCGCGGATCCGCGCCGGTCTCCTCGGCGGCCACGACGACCATCGCCATGAGCATCGGCGCCGTGGCGTTGATGGTCATCGAGGTGCTCACATCGGAAAGCGGGATGCCGTCGAAGAGCGCTTT
Organism: Candidatus Effluviviaceae Genus I sp.; assembly: GCA_016867725.1. NCBI lineage: Bacteria > Candidatus Effluviviacota > Candidatus Effluviviaceae > Candidatus Effluviviaceae Genus I sp. The sequence goes on along the minus strand of VGIX01000006.1, from coordinate 40,337 downwards.
GAGGTCCTCGACCGAGCAGATCGAGACGCCGACGCGCCCGACCTCGCCCTCGGCCATCTCGTGGTCGGCGTCGTAGCCCATCTGCGTCGGGAGGTCGAACGCGACGGACAGGCCGGTCTGGCCGTGCTCGAGGAGGTATCGGAATCGCCGGTTCGTCTCCACGGCGTCGCCGAACCCGGAGTACTGCCGCATGGTCCACAGGCGCCCGCGGTACATCGTGGGGTGCACGCCGCGCGTGAACGGGAACTCGCCGGGCAGACCGAGCGCCTCGCCGCGCGCGCCGCCGAGGTCGCTCACGTCGTACACCGGCCCGACCTCGATGCCGGAGAGCGTGCGAAAGCCCCCCGTCCGCTCGGGCGACTGCTGAAGCCACGGACGGAGCGTCTCGCGCTCCCAGCGCTCCCTGTCGGTCCCGTCCTCCTTCACCGCGCGACCTCCGCCTCGCCGGCGGCCTCCCCGATGACCAGGAGCGGCTCGCCCTGCGCGACGCCCTGCCCCACCTTGACGCGGACTTCCTTCACGACGCCTCCGCGCTCGCAGCGGAGCTCGTTCTCCATCTTCATGGCCTCGAGCGTGACCACCCCGCGCCCCGCCTCGACGCGCGCGCCGACCTCGACCGAGATGCCGACCACGATGCCGGGCATCGGCGCGGCGACGGTCTCGCCGCCGCCGCCTTCCTGCCCGCCGAGCGACGCCGCCGCGATGAGGAGCGCGTGCTCGTCGAGGACCTTCGCCGCGTACGTCTCGCCGTGAAGCACGATCTCGTGGACCCCGTCGCGGCGGTTCACGGAGAACTCGTACGAGCGGTCGCCGAGGAGAAGCGAGTACACCGGCGAGGGGCCGACGCGCACGAGGTCGGCCGCGCGCGTCTCGCCCCCCGAGGTGACCTCGAGACCCGAGGCGGTGCGCTCGACCACGACGCCGATGTCCTCGCCCCCGATCCGGACCACGTACTTCACGGCGCCCCCTCGCGCTCCCGCGTCACTTCTGGTGGAGCTGCCAGCCGCCCCAGGTCCCGGACCGCGGCCCGCGCCGCCATCCGTCGGACGGGCGGGCGTCGCCCGTTGCGAGCGGTCGTTCGCGTCCCGCCTCGCTGTGGGCCACGAGCGCCGCGGCGATGGCCGCGATCTCCGGGATCTCCATCCGCCGTCCGGCGTACTTCGGGAAGAACTCGTGCTCGACGAAGCCCGTGTCGAACTCCCCGCGCCGGAACGCGTCGCTCTCCATGACCGCCTTGTGGAACGGGATGGTCGTCTTGATGCCCTCGATGTAGTACTCGGAGAGAGCGCGCTTCATCCGCTCGATGGCGTCGGCGCGCGTCCGCGCCCAGACGATCAGCTTGGACACGAGCGGATCGTAGTAGACGGGGATCTCGTAGCCCACGTGGAGCCCGCTCTCCACCCGCACGCCGGGCCCCGCCGGCTCGCGGAGCCGCTCAATGACCCCGACGGACGGGAAGAAGTTGTTCTCGGGGTCCTCGGCGCAGATGCGGCACTCGATCGCGGCGCCGCGCGGCGCGACCTGCGACTGATCGAAGGAGATCTTCTCGCCGGCCGCGACGCGCAGCTGCTCGCGGACGAGGTCGAGGCCCGTCACGAGCTCGGTCACGGGATGCTCGACCTGGAGCCGCGCGTTCACCTCGAGGAAGTAGTAGCGCTTCTTCCCCTCCAGGAGGAACTCGACGGTGCCGGCGTTCGTGTAGCCGGCGGCGCGGACCGCCTCGACGGCCGCGCGCCCCATCTCCTCGCGCAGCGCGGGCGTCAGCGCCGGCGACGGGGACTCCTCGACGAGCTTCTGGTGGCGCCGCTGGATGGAACACTCGCGCTCGCCGAGGTGAACCGCGGCGCCGTGCCGGTCGGCCAGGACCTGGAACTCGATGTGCCGCGGCCGCTCGATGAGCCTCTCGATGTAGATGCGGTCGTCCCCGAACGCGGACCCGGCCTCCGAGCGCGCGGCCTTCGCCGCGGCCGCGAGCCCGGCCTCGTCACGGACGACGCGCATGCCCTTCCCGCCGCCGCCGGCCGCCGCCTTCATCATGATGGGGAAGCCGACACGCCGCGCCTCAGCGACGATCTCGCTCTCGCTCGCGAGCGGTCGCTCGCCGCCGGGCACGACCGGGATGCCCGCGGCGGTCATCGTCCTGCGGGCCTCCATCTTGTCGCCGAGGAGCGCGATGGCACGCGAGTCGGGGCCGACGAACGCGATCCCCGCGTCCTCGCAGGCCTTCGCGAACGCCGCGTTCTCCGCGAGGAACCCGTAGCCCGGGTGCACGGCCTCGGCGCCGACCCGGCGCGCGATGGACACGATGGCCTCGATGCGGAGGTAGCTCTTCGCCGGGAGCGCCTCGCCGATGCAGTAGGCCTCGTCCGCGTAGCGCACGTGCCGGCAGGCGCGGTCGGGCTCGGAGTAGACGGCCACCGACGCGATGCCCATCTCCTTGAGCGTGCGGATCACGCGGATGGCGATCTCGCCGCGGTTGGCCACGAGGACCTTGCGGAACAACGTCTCCCCCTGTCGCCCGCCTAGAGCGGGATGTTGCCGTGCTTCCTCGGCGGGTTCGAGTCGCGCTTGTTCCTGAGCATGGTGAGCGCGTCGATGACGACGGGCCGCGTGTCGCTCGGCACGATGACCCGGTCGATGAACCCGGCCTCCGCCGCGATGTACGGGTTCGAGAACTTCTCCTTGAACTCGGCCGTGAGCCGCTTCCGAAGCTCGTTCGGGTCGGCCGCCTCCGAGAGCTCCTTCCTGTAGAGGACGTTCACCGCGCCCTCGGCGCCCATGACCGCGATCTCCGACATCGGCCACGCGAGGTTCATGTCGCCGCGGAGGTGCCGGCTGCTCATGACGACGTAGGCCCCGCCGTACGCCTTCCGCGTGATGACCGTGATCTTTGGCACCGTCGCCTCGCAGTACGCGTAGAGGAGCTTCGCGCCGTGCCGGATGATCCCGCCGAACTCCTGGCCCGTGCCGGGCAGGAACCCCGGCACGTCCGTGAACGTGAGGAGCGGGACGTTGAACGCGTCGCAGAACCGCACGAACCGCGCGGCCTTCACCGACGAGTCGATGTCGAGGACGCCCGCGAGGAACGCCGGCTGGTTGGCGACGATGCCGACGGGCCGGCCGCCCATGCGCGCGAACCCCACGACGATGTTCTTCGCGAAGTGCGCGTGGACCTCCATGAAGTCGCCGTGGTCCACGACGCGAGCGATGACCTGCTTCATGTCGTACGGCTTGTTCGGGTCCTTCGGCACGATCTCGTCGAGCTCGCCGTCGCGGCGCGCCGGATCGTCGGTGCACCGGCCGACCGGCGGGTCCTCGGTGTTGTTCGACGGAAGGAACGAGAGGAGCCTCCTGATGTCGTCGAGGCACGCGGCCTCGCTCCGGCACGCGAAGTGCGCGACGCCGCTCTTCGTGTTGTGGACGGCGGCGCCGCCGAGCTCCTCGTGCGTGACCTCCTCGTGCACGACGGTCTTGATGACGTCGGGGCCCGTGAGGAACATGTGGCTCGTCTTGTCCACCATGAAGACGAAGTCGGTGATCGCGGGCGAGTAGACGGCGCCCCCGGCGCACGGCCCCATGATGGCGGAGATCTGCGGGACGACGCCCGACGCGAGGACGTTCCTGAGGAAGTACTCCGCGTAGCCGCCGAGGCTCCAGACGCCCTCCTGGATCCTCGCGCCGCCTGAGTCGTTGAGCCCCACGACCGGCGCGCCGTTCTTGAGCGCGAGGTCCATGATCTTGCAGATCTTCTCGCCGTGCGCCTTCGAGAGCGAGCCGCCGAACACGGTGAAGTCCTGCGCGAAGACGTACACCAGCCGTCCGTCGATGGTGCCGTAGCCGGTGACCACGCCGTCGCCTGGGTAGCGCTTCTTCTCCATCCCGAAGTCCGCGCAGCGGTGCGTGACGAGGGCGTCCATCTCGCGGAGGCTCCCGTCGTCGAGGAGGACCTCGAGACGCTCCCACGCGGAGAGCTTCCCCGCCTCGTGCTGCTTCTTGATGCGCGCCTCGCCGCCGCCCAGGCGAGAGGCCTTCATGCGGTCTTCGAGGTCCTTGAACTTCTCGTGGTCCGCCATCGGATCCGAGCCTCCCACGAAGCGGCGCCGCCTGCGCGCCGCGCGTCGGTCAGCGCCCCAGGTCCCTGAACACGAACCTGCCCTTCGCGTCCTCGACGATCCGGCCGATGTTGCCGATGGCGTCGTGGTCGAGGATCACGATCCATTCCTCGTCGACCGCCTTCCTGAGGACTTCCTGCTTCCGCGCGATGACGTCGAGCGGAAAGAGGTCGATGCCCGCGACGTACGGGATGCGGACATGGTAACGGCTCGGCACGAGGTCGGCGGGGTAGATCGCTGTCCCGCCCTCGTTGGCGATCACCGCCATGAGGTGCCCGGCGGTGTGGCCGCCGGTGCGCTCGACCGACACGCCGTCGCCGAGGTCCGCCCGGTCGCCGACGAGGTCGAGGAGCCCCCCCTCGCGGAGGGGCGCGAAGTCCTCGCCGCGGTACGCCGCCGCGCTCCGGGGGTCGGGGTCGAACGCCGCCTTCCACTCGGCCTCGTGCACGACGTACCGCGCACGGGGGAACGTCGGCGTGAGACGCCCGTCGTCCCGGAGCGTCGTCGCCGCGGCCGCGTGGTCCGAGTGGAGGTGCGTGAGGACGACGGTGTCGACGTCCTCGGGCGCGACGCCCTCGGCCGCGAGCGCCGTGGCCACGTTCACGGAGGGGTCGAACCCGTAGTACTTCACGTCCTTCGCGACCTGCGAGCCGCCGAACCCCGTGTCCACGAGCACGGTCCTCGACGGGGTGCGGACCAGAAGCGGCGAGATGGTGAGCGGGATGCGGTTCTTCGCATCGGCCGGGATGAGCGTCTCCCACAGCACCTTGGGGACGCCTCCGAACATCGCGCCGCCGTCGTAGTAGAAGACGCCGGCGTCGAGGCTCGTGAGCGTGGCGGGCCCGAGTCTGATCGAGGTGCTGGCCATCGTCGCCCTCCACGCCGCGCGCCGGGACGCGACCCCGGCGGCCTGCCGATCAACGCCGGAGCTCGTGCCCCGCCACGACGAGCTTCTGGATCTCCGAGGTGCCCTCGATGATCTCGAGGACGCGGGCGTCGCGGAAGCAGCGCTCCGCCGCGTGGAGCCCGCGGACGACGCCGGCGCCGCCGTGCACCTGCAGGCACCGCGACGCCGCGAACGACGCGGCCTCGGAGGCGAAGAGCTTCGCCTGGGCCGCAAGCTCGGTGACCGCCGCGTCACCGCGGTCGGCCGCGAGCGCCGCGTGGTACGCAAGCGCCCGCGCGGCCTCGAGCCTGGTCGCCGCCTCGGCGATCATGAACTGGACCGCCTGGTGCTTCGCGATGGGCTGCCCCTGCGTCACTCGCGCCTTCGCGTACGCCTTCGCGCCGTCCAGAGCGGCCTGTGCGATGCCCACGCCCATCGCCGCGGCCGCGATGCGGCCCCCGTCGAGCGCCTTCATCGCCATGGCGAACCCCGCGCCGCGCCCGCCGACCATGCGGTCGGCGGGCACCCGCACGCCGTCGAAGCGCAGGCGCCCGACGGGCGCGGCGGAAAGCCCGAGCTTCGGGCCGACGCTCGACCGCGAAAGACCGGTGGCGCCGCCGTCCACGAGGAACGCGCTCACCTCGTCGCGCGAGACCCTCTTCCCGTCCTTCTCGGTCTCGATGCGGCCCGTCACCGCGAACACGAGAACCACGTCGGCGATCGGCCCGTTCGTGATGTAGCTCTTCGACCCGGTGACGACGAAGCCGCCGTCGCGCTCCTCGGCCCGCGTCGGCGACGACGGATCGTCCTCGGTGAGCGCGAACGCGCCGACCGACCGCGTCGCGAGCCGCCCGAGCCACCGCGCCTTGATCGCGTCCGACGCGAACTCCGCGAGGAGCGCGGTCACGAGCGAGCTGTGGATGCACATGACGAGCGCCGTGCTTGCGTCGGCGCGCGCGAGCTCCTCGACCGCCGTCGCGTACTCCAGCGTCCGCGCGCCGCGGCCCCCGTGGGCGGCCGGCACGAGCATGCCCATGAGGCCGGCGTCGAACATGAGGCCGACGAGCTCGCGCGGGAACTCGCCCGCGGCGTCCATGGCGGCCGCCCTCGGCGCGACCTCGCGCTCCGCGAACTCCCTCGCCCACGCCCTCACGCTCTTCTGCGCGTCGGAGACGTCGAACACGCGCTCCTCCTACCTCCCACCCCGCTTCTTCGCCACCGCCTCGCGGATGTACGCCGCAATGTCCCGCGTGTCCGTGCCGGGACCGAACAGGCGGTCGACGCCCTGCCCCTCGAGCGTCTCCATGTCCTCCTTCGGGATGATGCCGCCGCCGGTGAGCACGACGTCGTCGGCGCCCTTCTCCCTGAGGAGCTCGAGCACGCGCGGGAACATGGTCATGTGCGCCCCCGAGAGGATGCTCATGGCGACCACGTCCACGTCCTCCTGGACGGCGGCGTTCACGATCATCTCGGGCGTCTGGTGAAGGCCGGTGTAGATGACCTCCATCCCGGCGTCGCGCAGCGCGCTCGCGACGACCTTCGCGCCGCGGTCGTGCCCGTCGAGCCCGGGCTTGGCGACCAGCACTCTGATCCTGTCTGCCATGGCCTGTCGTCTCCCTGCGCCGCCGGCCGACCCCGGCCGCGGCGATCGGTCCCGGGCGCTACCAGTAGGTCGGCGGCTCGCGGTACTCGCCGAAGACCTCGCGCAGCACGCCGATCATCTCGCCTTCGGTCGCGTACGCGCGGCAGCACGCGAGGAAGTGCGGCATGAGGTTGTCGCTGCCCGTCGCGGCCGACCGGAGCCCCGCGAGCGCGCTCTCGACCGCCGAGGCGCTGCGCTCCTGCTTCACCGCCGCGAGCGCGCGCTTCTGACGCTCCGCCACCTCGGGCCCGATCTTGAGAAGGTCGATCTTCACCTCCTCGCCCTCGTCCACGAGGTCGTTGACGCCGACGACGATCCGCCGCCTCTCCTCGAGCGCGCGCTGGTACTGGAACGCGGCCCGCGCGATCTCGCGCTGGAAGAAGCCCCTCTCGATCGCCGCCACGACGCCGCCGAGCGCGTCGATCTTCTCGAAGTACTCGAGGCAGCCCTTCTCCATCCGATCGGTGAGCGCCTCGACGTAGTACGAGCCGCCCAGAGGATCCGTCACGTTCGGCACGCCCGACTCGTGCGCGATGACCTGCTGCGTGCGGAGCGCGACGTGCACCGCCTGCTCCGACGGAAGCGCGAGCGTCTCGTCCATCGAGTTCGTGTGGAGGCTCTGCGTCCCGCCGAGCACGCCGGCCAGCGCCTCGAGCGCCGTGCGGACGATGTTGTTGAACGGCTGCTGCGCCGTGAGGCTGCACCCGGCCGTCTGCGTGTGGAACCGGAGGAGCCACGAGCGCGGGTCTTTCGCGCCGTACTTCTCGCGCATGCCGCGCGCCCAGATCCGTCGCGCCGCGCGGAACTTCGCGATCTCCTCGAAGAAGTCCATGTGGGAGTTGAAGAAGTACGACAGGCGCGGCGCGAACTCGTCCACGTCCATCCCCGCGGCGATGCCCGCCTCCACGTAGGCGAACCCGTCGGCGAGCGTGAACGCGAGCTCCTGGAGCGCGGTCGAGCCGGCCTCGCGGATGTGGTAGCCCGAGATCGAGATCGTGTTCCACTGCGGCACCTCGCGCGCGCAGTACGACATGATGTCGGTGATGATGCGGAGCGACGGCCGCGGCGGGAAGATCCAGCTCTTCTGCGCGATGTACTCCTTGAGGAGGTCGTTCTGGATGGTCCCGCGCAGCGCGGTGGAGGCGACGCCCTGCTTCTCGCCGACGCAGATGTACATCGAGAGGAGCACCGCCGCCGGCGCGTTGATGGTCATCGAGGTGCTGACCTTGTCGAGCGGGATGCCGTCGAAGAGCGTCTCCATGTCGCGCAGTGTGTCGATGGCGACGCCGCACACGCCGACCTCGCCCTCGGCGCGCTCGTGGTCGGAGTCGTAGCCCATGATGGTCGGGAGGTCGAACGCGACCGACAGCCCGGTCTGGCCGTGCGCGAGCAGGAACTTGTACCGCCGGTTCGAGTCCTCGGGCGCGCCGAACCCGGAGAACTGCCTCATCGTCCAGAGGCGCCCCCGGTACATGTTGTGCCGCACGCCGCGCGTGTACGGGAACTCGCCCGGATAGCCGAGGTCGCGCTGGTAGTCGAGGCCCGCGAGGTCGTCCGGCGTGTAGAGCGGCGCGACCTCCTCGCCCGAGACGGACTCGAACGCGGCGTCCCTCCGCTTCGAGGACGCCATCGCGTCCTCCCAGGCTTTCCGCGCCGCCGCCTTCTCTGTCGCGCCGGGCGCCGCGGACGCGTCGCCCTTCGCCCTCTTCCTCCCAGCGTCAGCCATTGCGTTCTCCGATGAGCGCCACGACCTGCGCCAGCAGCTGGTCCGAGGTGAAGTGACCCATGGCGATGCTGCCGGACGGGCACGCGGCCGCGCAGGTCCCGCAGCCTTTGCACAGCGCCTCGTTGACCTTGGACACCTTGTCCATCGGATCGAACGCGAGCGCGCCGTACGGGCAGACGCCCACGCACACGCGGCATCCGGAGCAGAGGTCCTCGTCGATGACCGCGGTGAGCGCCTCGGCGGTCACGCTGCCGCGCGCCATCGGGGCGATCGCGGAGGACGCCGCGGCCTTCGCCTGGGCGACCGCGTCCGGGATGTCCTTCGGCCCCTGGCAGCATCCCGCGAGGAACACGCCGTCGATCGAGGTGTCCACCGGCCGGAGCTTCGGGTGCGCCTCCATGAGGAACCCGTCCGACGAGCGGGAGAGCTTGAGGAGCTTCACGACGTCGGCGGTCTCCGGCCGCGGGGTGAGCCCGACGGCGAGGACGACGAGATCGGCCTCGACCTCCACCGGCTCGCCCACGAGCGTGTCCTCGCCGAGCACGACGAGCCGGTCGCCGCGGCGGTAGATCTCGGAGACGCTCCCGCGCACGTAGAGGACGTTCTCCTTCCGCACGCGGTCGTAGAACTCCTCGAAGCCCTTGCCGAACGCGCGGACGTCCATGTAGAAGACCGTGATCTTCGCATTGGGCAGCTTCTCGCGGACGAGGTGCGCCTGCTTCGCCGTGTACATGCAGCAGATCCGCGAGCAGTAGGGGTTCCCGACCTTCTCGTCCCTCGAGCCGACGCACTGGATGAACACGACCGACTTCGGCGGCTCGGGCCGCGAGACCCGTGTGACGGCGCCGGCCGTCGGGCCCGACGCGCAGACGAGCCGCTCGAACTCGAGGGACGTGAGGACGTCCTCGTACCGCCCGTACCCGAGCTGCGGAAGCGTCGCGGCGTCGAACACGTCCATGCCCGTGGCCACCACGATCGTGCCGACCTTGACCTCAACGATCTCGTCCTTGTCGTCGTAGTCGATGCACTTCCTGCTGCAGGCCTTGCGACACCTGCCGCACGCGATGGGGTTGTTCCCGAGGCACTGGTCCATGTCGAGCACAAACGCCGCGGGGACCGCCTGCGGGAACGGCTGGTAGATCGCCTTCCTCGTTCCGAGCCCCTCGTCGAACTCGTTCGGCACGGCCACGGGGCAGACCTTCGTGCAGTCGCCGCACGCGGTGCACTCGTCCGGGTCGACGTAGCGCGCGCGCTTCCGGACTCTCACGGTGAAGTTGCCAACGTATCCCGAGACGTCCTCGATGACGCTGTAGGTCAGAAGCTCGATCTTCGGGTGCCGCGCGGCGTCCACCATCTTCGGCGTGAGGATGCAGGCGGAGCAGTCGAGCGTCGGGAAGGTCTTGTCGAGCTGCGCCATGTGCCCGCCGATCGAGGGCGACTGCTCGACGAGATAGACCCGGTACCCGGACTCCGCGATGTCGAGCGCCGCCTGGATGCCCGAGATGCCGGCGCCGACGACGAGCGCCGCCGGGGTCACGGGAACCTCGCGCGTGCTGAGCCCGGCGAGGTGCCCGGCGCGGGCGACGGCGGCGCGCACGAGGTCGGTCGCCTTGACGGTTGCCTCGGCTCCGTCGTCGTGGATCCACGAGCACTGCTCGCGGATGTTCGCCATGTCGAGGAGGTACGGGTTCACGCCGGCCTCGGCCAGCGCCGCGCGGAAGGTGGGCTCGTGCATCCTCGGCGAGCAGGCCGCCACGACCACGCCGGTGAGCCGGTGCTCCCTGATGTGGGCCTTGATGAGCGACTGCCCCGGGTCGGAGCACATGTAGGCGTAGGTCTTCGCGACCGCCACGCCCGGGAACGACGCGGCCGCCTTCGCGACGGCCTTGACGTCCACCGTCCTCGCGATGTTGACGCCGCAGTGGCAGATGTAGACACCCAGTCTGACCTTGCCGGCGTCTCGAGTCGTCTTGTCCCGGTCCACGCTCTCCCTCTGGGATGGAGGTAACCGCGCAGCCCCGCTACGCCTTGAGCTCCCTGACCTTCTCGGTGAGCGCCGGCACGATCTTCAGGAGGTCGCCGACGATGCCGTAGTCGGCCGCCGAGAAGATGGGCGCCCTGGGGTCCTTGTTGATCGCGATGACCGTCTCGGCGGACTTCATTCCACTGATGTGCTGGAACTGGCCGCTGATCCCGACCGCGATGTACAGCTTGGGCTTGACGGTCTTGCCCGACGAGCCGACCTGCCGGTCCTTCCCGAGCCAGCCCGCGTCCACGACGGGCCGCGAGCACGCGACGACGCCGCCGAGCGCGGCGGCGAGCTCCTCGACGATCGGCATGTTCTCGCGCTCCCGCAGGCCGCGGCCCACGGCGACGAGGACGTCGGCCTTCGCGATGTCCACGCCCCCGGTGGCCGCCTCGACGTACTCGAGGAACCTCCTCGAGGCGGGCTCGTCCGGCACGGCCGTCGCAAGCTCGGTCACGACGCCGCCGCGCGACGCCGTCTCGGCGGGGAACGCGGACGCCCGGACGGTCACGAGCGTCGTGGGCGCGTCGGCGAACGCGACCGTCGCGTTGATCTTGCCCTGATAGACCTGGCGCGTCGCCGTGAACGAGGCGCCGTCGCACGCGATGTCCACGCAGTCGCTGGCGAGCGGAAGGCCGAGCGCGACCGCGAGGCTCGGGGCGAGGTCCACGCCGAACGCGGTGTGGCCGATCATCGCAAGGTCCGGCTTCCGCTCCCCGAGGACGCCCGCGAGCACCGGCTGGTAGACCGCAGAGTTGAAGTTCGCGAGCGCGGGATGGTCGCGCACGAGGACGACGTCGGCGTGGTCCTTGAGGGCGTCGGCGAACGCGCCGACGCCGGAGCCGAGAAGCAGCGCCGCGACCTTGCGGCCGGACGCGTCGCCGAGCGCCCTGGCCTTCCCCAGCATCTCGAGGGTGACGTCGCGCAGCTCGCCGCGCCTGTGCTCGGCGAGAACGAGGATCTCGTTCATCTAGACGAGGCCTTTCTCCTTGAGGATGCCCGCCAGTTTCGCCGACGCCTCGGGCACGGTCCCGCCGATCATCTCGGCCGCCTCGCCCGCGGGCACGTACGCGAGCTTCACGACCCGCGTGCGCGAGCCCCTCTCGCCGACGGCGCCCGCGTCCAAGCCGAGGTCCGCGGCGACCTTGAGCGCGATGGGACGCTTCGACGCCTTCGCGATGCCCATGATGGACGCGTACCGCGGCTCGTTGATGCCGGTCTGGATCCCGAGGAGGCACGGGAGCTTCATCTTCACGCGCTCGACGATGCCGCCCTCGAGCTCGCGGCCGACCGTGACCTCGCCGTCGTTCATCTCCATCTGGACGACGTAGGTCGCGTGCGGGACGCCCAGAAGCTCCGCGAGCGCGACGCCGACCTGCGTGTGGCCGTCGTCCGACGACATGCACCCCGTGAGGACGAGGTCAAACCGGAGTCCCCGGACGGCGGCCGCGAGCGCCGTCGCAGTCGCCACGGCGTCGCCGCCGGCGAACGCGTCGTCGGAAAGCCGCGCGGCCTCGGCGGCGCCTTTGGCCATGCCCATGCGGAGAACTTCGTCGGACGACGGCGGCCCGAGCGTCACGACGGTGACCTGGCCCCCGTGCTCCTCGGTGAGGAGCAGCGCCTGCTCGAGCGCGTAGTTGTCGGGCTCGTTGATTTGGAGGGGGAGCCCCTGCCGCGCGATGTCCCTGCCGTCCGCGGCGAGCTTGAGGTCGGCCTCGGCCGTCTCGGGCACCTGCTTCACACACACGACGATGTTCATGCGTTCTCCGTTCCTTCGTGAGCGCCCCGCCGTCCGAGGGCCGCGGCCGGGGCACGCCGCTCCTCTAGAGCGCCAGCGCCACGAGCTCCGCCAGGTCGACCGCTTCGATCCTGCCCTCGTTGCCGCTCGTCTTCACCGCGTCGTCGAGCGTCTTGAGACAGAACGGGCAGGCCGTGACGATGCGCGCGGCGCCGAGGGCCGCGGCGTCCTTCACGCGGACGTCCGCGAGACGCTCGCCGCGCTCTTCCGCCGGCTCGACCCACATGCGTCCGCCGCCGCCCTCGCAGCAGAGCGCGCGCTCGCGCGAGCGGTCCATCTCGACGAACTCGATGCCCGGGATCGCCCCGAGGACGGCGCGCGGCTCATCGAAGATGTCGTTGTGCTTCCCGAGGAAGCACGGATCGTGGTAGGTCACGACGCCCTTGAGGGGCGTGGTGAGCGTGAGCCTTCCGTCGTCGAGGAGTCCCGCCAGGAACTGCGAGTAGTGCAGGACCTCGATGCCGAGCTCGCCGTACTCGTTCCTGAACGTGTTCATGCAGTGCGGCGAGGCGGCGATGATGGTCCGGACGCCCGCGTTCGCGAACGCCTCGCGGTTGCCCTCGACGAGGAGCTCGAAGAGCCCCTCCTCTCCCATGCGCTTGATCTCGCTCCCGCAGCACGACTCCGCGGTCCCGAGCGTCGCGTACTCGACGCCGGCCGCCTTGAGCACGGCGACGAGGGCGCGCGCGACGGCCTGCACTCTCGGGTCGTACGCGGGCGTGCACCCCACGTAGAGAAGGAGCGACGCCTTCCCCCCGTCGTCCAGGACAGGCACGTCGAGCCCCTCGGCCCACTCCATGCGCTTGTCGCGGATGCGGCCCCACGGGTTCCCGTGCCTAAGCGTGCTCTCGAGCGCGTCGCGGATGGTCGGCTGCGCCTTCCCCTTCTCGATCGCCGCCGAGCGGAGCCCGATGAGAAGCTCCATCGGCTTCACGCCCTTCGGACACCGCTCGGTGCAGTTCGAGCAGGTGGTGCAGTTCCACGCCTCGGGGCGGCCGGAGGCGTCCTTCGCGCCCACCGCCGTGAGCCCCTCGTACACGACCTTCCGGACGTTCAGGTGCGTGCGGCGCGACACCGGGCAGCCGGCCGTGCACCGCCCGCACTGGATGCAGGCGAGCAGCTCGAACCTCTCCTGAAGCGAAGTGGCCATCGTCCTCTTCCGGGGGCTCCGTGCCCTCTACTTGAGCGCCGCGCGCGCGATGACGATCTTCTGGATCTGGCTCGTGCCCTCGTAGATCTCGACGATCTTCGCGTCCCGGTACATGCGCTCGACCGGGTAGTCCTTCGAGTAGCCGTTGCCGCCGTGGATCTGAACGGCCATGCGCGTGACGGCGACGACCGCTTCGGCCGCGTAGTACTTCGCGATGGCGGCCTCGCGCGTGTACCGCTCGATCCCGCTGTCCTTCATCCAGGCCGCGCGGTACGTGAGAAGCCTCGCCGCGTCGGTGAGCGCGGACATCTGGGCGATCATGTCCTGCACCATCTCGAACTCGCCGATGGGCTGGCCGAACTGCTTGCGCTCCTTCGCGTACTTCACCGAGGCGTCGAGCGCGCCCTGCGAGATGCCGACGCCCTGCGCGCCGATGTCGATGCGGGAGGTGTCGAGCGTGTGCATCAGGATCTTGAACCCGTCGCCTTCCTTCCCGAGCAGGTTCTCCTTCGGAACGACGCACTCGTCCATGATGAGCTCGCAGTTGCCCGTCGCCCGGATGCCCATGAGGTTCTCGTGCTTGCCCACGCTGAACCCCTGGAAGTCCTTGCCGACGATGAACGCGCTCATGCCCTTGTGGCGCTGCGCGGGGTCGGTGTAGGCGAAGATGATGAAGGTGCCCGCGGCCTGCCCGTTCGTGATCCACGCCTTCGTGCCGTTCACGACGTAGTGGTCGCCCTTGAGGACCGCCGTGGTCTCCATGCCGGCGGGGTCCGACCCCGCGTTCGCCTCGGTGATGCCGATGGCGCCGAGCGCCTTCCCGGAGCAGAGGTCGGGCAGGTACTTCTTGCGCTGCTCCTCGTTGCCGAAGTGGTAGATCGGGTACGCGCACAGCGAGTTCGTCACCGCCGTGATGACGCCGTGCGACGCGCACACCCGCGAGATCTCCTCGCAGATGATGGCGAGCGTCGTGAAGTCCATCCCCGCGCCGCCGTACTTCTCGGGGATGACCACCCCCATGAGACCCAGGCCGGCCATCTTCTTGAGCGTCGCCGTCGGGAACTCCCGGCTCTCGTCGATCTCCGCCGCGATGGGCTCGAGCTCCTTCGTCGCGAACTCGCGCACCATCTCGCGGACCATCTTCTGGTCCTGGGTGAGGGCGAAGTCCATGCGTGTCGCTCCCTTCGGTGGAGGGCCTCCCGTGCCCTATGGCCGGCGGTCTCTCGCGACGCCGTCCAGAACGTCTCTCGCTATCGCGTACGGGGAACGATGTCCCTTCGACACGTCCCCCACGAACGAGCCCAGCTCCGCGCCCGCACCGAGCCTCGCGTAGAGGTCCTTCTCGAGCTCGGCGACGACGATCTCGCGGACCTGCGCCACGAAGTGGGCGCGCCGTCTCTCGGCGAGCAGGCCCCGCGCGGCGAGGAACTCCCGGTGCGCGTCGATCGCCTGCGCGAGTTCGGCGACGCCCTCGCCCGTCGAGGCGACCGTCCGGAGCACCGGCGGGCTCCAGCCGGCCTGCGCCTTCAGGCCGAGCATCGAGGCGATCTCCTGCACGGTCATGTCCGCGCCGTCCCGGTCGGCCTTGTTCACCACGAAGACCTCGCCGATCTCCATCAGGCCGGCCTTCATCGCCTGGATGCTGTCCCCCGACTCCGGGACGAGCACGATGACCGTGGTGTCCGCGGCGTCGGCGATGTCCAGCTCGGACTGCCCGACGCCGACGGTCTCGAAGACGACGTAGTCGAACCCGAAGGAGTCCATGGCCGCGGCGACGCTCGGCGCGGTCCTCGAAAGCCCGCCGAGCCCCCCCCGCGTGGCCATGCTCCGGATGAACACGCCGTCGCGCGTGCCGATGTCGCGCATCCGCACCCGGTCGCCGAGGAGCGCGCCGCCCGTGAACGGGCTCGTCGGGTCCACCGCGATGATCCCGACCGTCGTCCCGCGGTCGAGCAGGTGCGCGGTCAGCGCGTCAACGAGCGTGCTCTTGCCCGCGCCGGGCGGCCCGGAGATCCCGATGCGATACGCCCGGCCCGTCCGGGGGTACAGCGCGTCGAGCGCCGAGAGCCCCCTCGCGTCCTCGTTCTCGATCCAGGTGATCGCCCTCGCGAGCGCGGCGACCCGCCCGGCGAACACGCCTTCCACGATCTCCGTCACGCCGCTTCCGCCCACGCTCGTCCCTAGTACTCGATGCCCTCGCGGGCCGCCACGCCCGCGTCGTAGTGGTGCTTGATGTTCAGGACCTCGCTCACGAGGTCGGCAGCCTTCATCACGTCCGGGTGCGCCCTGCGTCCCGTCAGCACGAGCTCGACGTGAGGCGGCCGCGCCGCGATGAGACCCAGCACGTCTTCCAGCGTCACGAGCCCGAAGTCCAGCGCCACGTTGATCTCGTCGAGAACGACGAGGTCGTGCCGCCCCTCGCGCAGAACGGCGCCGGCGCGCGCGAGCCCGTCGCGCGCCATCTCGACGTCCACCTGCGCGGGGTTCTTCCTGTCCACGAACTCGTCGCGCCCCGTCTGCACGATCGTGAAGCCGGGGAGCTTCGCCGCCGCGGCGAGCTCCCCGTAGTTGGCGCTTCCCTTCATGAACTGGATCATGCAGACGGACAGACCGTGGCCGACCGCTCTCAACGCGAGGCCGAGCGCGGCCGTGGTCTTTCCCTTGCCGTCGCCCGTGTAGACCTGCACCGTACCGCGCCGTTCCGGCAAGGGTCGCCCCCGGTCGCAGAAGACAGCTCGAGCTGCCCGGTGAATCCTGTCGGTCATGTGGGAGGACGCGAGCGGTCAGGCACCGTCCGCGCCCGCCAGAGCGCACGTAGCCCGAGGATGCTAGCATGCGCCAGGAGAGGCGGTCAACGCTGTTCCAGCGACCGGCCGCGCGGTGACGCGCCCGCCCCGCGCGCAAGTTCGCCACGCGGCGCGCCGCGTGGCGTGGCCCCACCGCGCCGTCTGCGACGGTCGCCGGTGCGACGCCTTCGATAGACGAACCCCCGTTCACGAACCCCGCCGGTGATCGTGTCGCGCGCTCGGCTCTCCCACCGTCTCGACTCGGGCGCGCCACGAGAGGACCGCCTGCGGCCCGCTTGGCGACAGGCAAGGTGGAGGGTCATCCGTCAAAGCGCCGAATCCCCTCTTGACCAACACGCCATGTGAGTGTTAACAGACAGATAGAGGACACGACGCTGTTGATTCTGGAGCTAACACAACCTAAGAGAAGGGAGATGCCGATCATGAGGAGTTCTGCCATCGCATGCCTGTTCATGCTGTTCGCCCTCTCCGCGGTCGCAGGGATCGGGGGCGCCTCGGTGACGCTGCTGTCGCCGGCGATCGTTGCGCCTGGCCAGACGTACACGTTCACGTTCCTTGTGCAGAACACGTCGGCCGACGGTGAGTCGATCACGAACGTTGCCGTGAGCTTCCCGGACGGTTTCACGCTCTTCCCGGCAACGATGTCCTATGTCCCGCTGGTCCCGTCCCCGCTTCGCCCGGACTGGGACATGTACGTTCCGACGATCAACCACACGGCACGGTGGGACGACGCCAACGGGGGCATGGGCGAGCTGTACGGCGGCGAGAGCACGACCATCGCCATCGACGTGAAGGTGGCGGACGTGCTCTACGGCAGCCGATCTTCTGGTGCCTCTGGGGCGACGGAGTGGGCGCGACGCCGCACAGCGTCTGCGGCTGCGTCGATCTCTCCGTGAGCCCGACCGAGCCGTCGTCCTGGACGGCGATCAAGGCCCTGTACAGGTAACACCCCGCGGCGACTGACGCGCTGGCGCCATGAACGACGAGGGGCCCCGGCATCTGGCCGGGGCCCCTCGCTCTTGATGGTGGAGGCGGCGGGAGTCGAACCCGCGTCCGAAAGCGATTCCACGCGAACATCTACATGCGTAGCCCGATCTTTGCTTCTCGCCTGCCGGGCCTCCAACGGGCGGGATGCCCGGCCGGCCAGCCACCGTCTCGGTCTCGCCCTCTCGCCCAGTGGTCAAGCTCGAGCGCTATCCCGTGAGTATGACGTCCCGTCCCAACCCCACGGGCAGAGCCGGGCGGGACGCGTCCGCGTCAGTTAGCAGACGTATGCCGGAGTGTAGTCGGCAGTTGGAAGTTCCCGTTTGTTTATCGAGCCAACGGGACCTCGGCATGCCATCCGCGCTTCTCTCACCCCCGTCGAAACCGGATCGCCCCCATGTTCGGTTGTCAACGGCCGCGCTTCCGCGGCGCTCTCTTCAGTCTAGCTCCGAACGGGCGCGCAGTCAAGACGGGCGGGCCGCCCACGACGCGGCGCCTCGCCCGCCTAGTGCACCTCCCGCACCGATCTCGTCTTGAAGACCTCGTACTCGTGCCCCTCGATCGTGTCCGGCCGCTCGTACGCGCGGCGGATCTCCTCCGGGCCGGTGAGGGAAGGATCGAACTCCACGATGGCCGTGTTCGTCCTCGTGTACACGGTGATCGCGACGACGCCCGGCACGTCCGCGATCTTCGCGGCGAGGAACTTCGCCACGCCGCCGCACTTCAGACCCTCCACCTCGAACTCGACCGTCTTCACGACCCCCGGCCGCTCGTCCATGAAGGCGCGTTCGAGGGTCGGAACGCGGTACACGCCGGCCGTCCCGAACGCCAGAGCGATGAGCGCGGCGATCACGAGGGGGATGACGATCGCCCGCCCAAGCGGCGACCGACCGCCGACCGATCGCCTCCCCGCGAGAGACAGGTCGAGCGCCTTGCGATCCCCGCAGGCGACCACGCACTCGAGGCAGTTCGTGCAGTTCCTCGCGGTCACCTGGTCCGCGGTCGAGACGGCGATCCGATGGGGACATGCCGCGTCGCAGTCGCCGCAGTCCACGCAGGCCGCTGCGTTCCGCCGGACCCTCATGGGACCTAGGCGGCTCATCGGATCCATCACGGCGCCCAGGGGACAGAGGTACCGACACCACGCGAAGGGCACCACGAAGATGAGGGCGAGGATGGCGGCGAGGATGGCAAAGCTCCACGGGAAGGTCCCGTGACCTCCCCACGAGAACAGGATATAGAACGGATCGTACGCGCGGAAGCCCAGGTCGTACTGCCACACCGTCCACGTGAGCGCGACGATCGCGACGAGGACGACGTAGCGGAGGTTCACGAGGACCCTGTCGACCGCCCCCGGGACTCTGATGTCGCGCCGGAGGACCTTCCGCCCCAGCCGCGCCAGCCACTCGGACACCGTCCCGAACGGGCAGATCCACGAGCAGAAGGACTTTTTCGTCGCGAGCGTGAGCACGACGAGCGAGACGAGGAGCGCGGTGTTGAGCTCGGTCAGGCGGCAGGTGTACGCCTTGTGTTTGAAGAGCGGGAAGAGCGCCACGAGTCCGCCGAACGGGCAGTAGGTGTCGCACGTGTTCTGGGTAAGCCCGAGAAGCCCGCGGATGAGCAGCCACAGCGTTCCCGCAACGAAGAGCACCTGCACGCGTGTCCGTAGAGATCTCATGCGCCGTCCCCTCCGTCCGTGTTCGTCCGCGGGCGCCGCCACCGGCGCGCCGATCGTCGCCGGGTTCGGCCGCCCCGTGCGGGCGCGTCAGCGCTCCCGGCGCACCCTCAACCGCTCGTTGAGCGGCATGTCCGACACAACGAACCTGAACTTCCCGCCCGCCGTCCGCTCAACGCGATCGACGTACTCGAAGGCGATGTCCATCGAGGTCCCCAGCCGCTCACGGGTGTTCGCAAGCAGCGTCCGCTCATCGGCCTCCGAGTAGCCTTCGTCGCGCGAGACCTTCAGCACGACCCGGTCCACGGCGGGCTGATAGACCTGCGCCTCCCGCACGTGCCGCACGCCCTTGAGGATGTGATCGAGCCGCCCGACGTGCGCCCCGTCGGGCGTCACGACGTAGTCCTCCACCCTCCCGACGAGCGACCGCACGAGCCTTCCGCCGCGCCCGCACGGACACCGCTCTCCGGCCGGCAGGGGAACCGCCACGTCTCCCGTGACGTACCTGATGAGCGGCATCGCGAGGTTGTCGACGTTGGTGCAGACAAGCACGCCCTCCTCTCCGGGACGCACCGGCGCGCCGTCGTCATTGAGGAACTCGGCGATGCTGTGCTCGGCCATCACGTGGAAGCTGCCCCGCTCGCACTCCCCGATGTACCCGGCCCGCTCGGCATTGCCGTAGTAAGAGTACGCCTTGCAGCCGAACGCGCGCTCGATCTCGGCGCGCTGGTGTTCGAGCAACGTCTCGGACGACGTGAAGACCGCCCGCGGCCGCACCGTCCGGACGCCGTCGTCGTTCAGGCGGAGCGCAACGAGGTAGATCGACGACGGGTAGCCGTGAACGAGCTCGGGCCTGAAGCGCTCGAGCGCGCAGCAGTAGTGCTCGAGGTTCCCCGGAGACATGTGGTACGAGGAGAACAGCATCTGGTTCTCCAGGCGGTTCCTCACCCAGAAGGGCACCCTGTCCTGCTCCGCAGGCACGACAGGGTGGCCCGCCAGCGTCGCGGTCCTGCAGCCGCGCCGGACCCCTGCCCAGGAGCGATGGAACCACCAGAACGCGTACTCCTTCTGGAAGAGGGCGCGGGACTGATAGAGGTCCAGGGGCGTGCCCGTCGTGCCGCTCGTGTGGATGCACACGAGGCGCGCCGGCTCCTCACCCTCGGAGAGAAGGTCGGACGCGTTCCGTCTCACCGCATCCTTCGTGAGCAGAGGAACACGCTCAAGATCGGCCAGCCCGCGCACGCGCTCCGGGTCAAAGCCCTGTTCGCGGAACAGCGCCCGGTAGTACGGGACACGCGCCGCCGCATGGCCGAGCAGCGCCTTGAGCGCGCGAAGCTGGATCCCCTCGAGCTCATCGTTGGAGAGGCGCTCGTGCTCCGCGAGCCGAGCCATGTGCTCGCGGAAGTGGCGGCCGTACTTCAGGGGATAGGTCCTCGCCGCGTAGCAGGTCGCCGCCAGATCCCTCAGCGGTGGCGGGGAATGCCGGTACACGAACCCCTGCGCCCTGCCGCCGTACGCCACGGCTGCCTCCTGGTCACCCCTCGCTCGGCCAATCGACCTACGCGAGCTCGATGTGGTCCTTCCACCCGAAGTGGGGCGCGAAGCGGAACGTGTCTTCGATCCTGATGTCGAGCAGCGCCCTGTCAAACGCCTCCCTGTTGCTCCGAACGGCGATGTCGCGCTCGACGAACGCCGCCAGCGGAAGCCGCGTGATGCCGAGGGCGTTCCCGAGCATCGGGATCTTCCCGGTGTCGAACCCCATGAGCCTGGCGCACACGCAGTCGACCGCCACGGGGTTCCTGCCGCCGATGAGCACGCCGCAGGGCTTCGGATCCGGGGCGAGCGGCCCGGGGCCCTCGCCTCCGACGATCCCGTCCACGATGCTCAGGTACCTCCTCGGGCGCATCGTGTCCGAGACCGCGCCGGTCGAGTCGCCGTAGAAGAGCAGCTTGTTGAGGTCGAGCACCATCCGCCAGGCGGTGTCGTTGCCGTGCCAGTTGCCGCTTCGCACGACCTGCTCGGTGCCCCCGAAGAACCCGTAGCCCAGGTTCTTGATGGCGCGCGTCAGCCGCCCGCCCGTGCCTCCACGCCGCGCAAGCGTGCGCCTGAGGGCCATCGTGGCCGCGGACTGCAGCTCGTTGAGCAGCGACGCGTCGGGATACTCGTCTCCGCCCCGCCGCGGGGTCCCCATCACGTGGTGCGGAAGGTAGTTCCTGTGACCGTGGATCCCCACGAGGTTCTTGAGCGAGAGCGTGACGCCGACCTTCTTGTGGGTCTTGAGCTTCGGGAGATTGATGAACACGTCCGCCTCGACGGCTGTCCTGCCGAGGAGATACCTGTTCACGCCGCGGCTGTGGTGAGACTGGGTCTCACGGAAGTCGGACTCGGCTCCGTAGTAGTCCCGGTCCTTCACGAACTCGCTTCGCTCGGCGAGGTCGAACGGCACGAAGCCCCGAGGGTCGCCGGTGAGCGCGACCCTCTCGGTCGTCACACCGTCGAGCCCTCTGATCCACCGCTCGACGCGGAAGTCGCAGATGGAGAGATCGCACCCATACTCGGCGCGGCAGCGTTCCTGCAGCGCGTCGAGCCCGAGCACCGCGCGGACGGCATCGAAGTCGGCGTCGTTCTGCGGCCCGTCCCCGATCACGACCCTCCCGCGACCCGCGAGCGCCTCGCAGCACAGCTCCGCCACGGCGGCGATCACGGTCCCGTGCGTCATCACCTGCTCCCAGCTCTCGTCGTGCACGTGCGACTGCCTGATCATGTTCGGCTTGATGAGGACCGTGTCCCCGGGCGCGACGAAGCCGCGGAGCGGGTTCGCGTCGCTCGTGCCGAGGACGCCGCGCAGCACATCGAGCACCGCCGCCTTCACGGCGGCGGGCTCGTAGCGGGTCGTCCCCAGGTCATGAACGAAGACGGTCGAGTCCGAGATCAGCGGCTTCATCCGTCCTTCCACGGAGCACTCCGGCGTACAGCTCTCCGTACGCCCGCGTGGCCTCGCCGATGCCGTAGGACGCCTGCACCTCACGCCGGTTGGCGTTCCCCACCGCCGCTCTGAGCGTGGGGTCCTTCGCGAGCCGCTCAATCCGCTCGGCGAGCGCGGCCGGGTCGCGCGGCCCGACGAGGAACCCGTTGACACCGTCCCTGAGAAGGTGGGGCATGACACCGTGCGTCGTGCTCACGATCGGGAGCCCCGCGGCCATCGCTTCGAGCAGGACATACGGGAACCCCTCGTTCCAGCGCGTTGGGAAGACGAGCGCATCGCTCGACCGGTACGCCGCGATCTTGTCCTCGCCTCCCGCGAAGCCGGTGAACCGCACCGTGCCCTCGAGCCCGCGCCGCGCGACGAGCGCCCGGGCGGCACCCAGGTCCTCGCCGGAGCCGACCACCGTGAGCGCGGCCGTCGTGCCCCTGTCGCGGAGGAGGCGCATCGCCTCGATCGCATCGAGCACGCCCTTCTCCCGCGTGACCCTCCCGATGAAGAGAAGGCGAAGCGTGTCGCCGCCGGGGACGCGCTCGGCGGCAAGGAGCGCGGACATCGCCTCGGGCTCGAGGAAGTTCGGCACGACCCGGACATTGGTCAGGCCGGGGCACAGCCCCAGCAGTCGCTCCTCGTGGTAGGGGGCCAGCACGACGACCGCCGAGGCCCTCCTGAGGGTGAGCTCGGCGTACCGCCTGAACCAGGCGGGACCCTGGAGCACCGTGTTGCGCTCGAACCCGCCGTGGAACTCGAAGACCGTCGCGATGCGCCGCGGCACGGTCCAGAGCGCCGCCGCGTCTCTCAGGAAGGCCTTCGCGTCCGGCGCCGAGTTGAAATGGACGAGCGCCGGGCGGCGCGCGCTCAACGCCCGGCGGAAGCGCACGAGCTGCGAGAGCAACCGCACGACGCGGCCGGGCCCGGACGCGCGCCACGTCTCCCCGCCGAGGTCCACAACCTCGAGCCGGTAGGCCTGCGCGAGTCCCGTGGACTGGAGCATCCGGATGTGCGTGTTGATCCCGAACCCGCGAGCGGAGGGCGGGCCGGTCACGAAGACGAGAGGTCTGCTGCACGCCGAGGCGGGGGCCATCGGTCCCTTTCTGCTGCGTTCGCCCGACCACGCCCAGGCGGCGTCAATCCCCGCGCGGCCGGCTCCTGAACCGGTCGGCCCGCTCCGCGTAGTACGCCTCAACCCGGTCCACGATGCGCGGCCAGTCGTACTTCGCCATCACCTCGTCTCGGTATCGGGAGGTCCCGGCGTCCTCCCGCCGCCAGTCGAGCCACTCGATGACCGACCGCGCGATCGCCGCGCTCGTCGTGTCGGCGGTCAGCAGCCGCGCGTCGATTGCGCCCAGGATCTCCGGCGTTGCGCCCGCCGGCGTTCCGACCACCGGCAGATTCGTCGAGAGCGCCTCGACGGTCGAGATGCCGAAACCCTCCAGGGCAACGGTCGGGAGCACGAAGAGGTCCGCGGCCTGGTACCGCCGGACCAGCTCGTCGTCCGTAACGCGCCCGAGCAGCCTGACTGACGCGGCGAGGCCCAGTCGGACCACCAGCGTCTCGAGCGTGGACCTGAGCGGGCCGTCGCCGCAGAGGGAGAGCGTGACGGCCAGGCCCCGCGCAGCCGCCGCCTGAGTGGTCGGCACCATCGCCTCGATCAGGCTCTCAAGTCCCATCCGCGGTGCCAGGTTCCTCACGGTGAGGATCTCGAGCGTGCTCGGGTCCACCCCCAGGCTCGCGCGGACGGCCGCGCGGTCGCCGGCCGGCCGGAACCGCCCGGTGTCGACGCCCCCGGGGATCACCTCCACCGCAGCTCGATCGACCGAGGGGAACTCGCGTTCGATGTGCCCCGCCGTGTAGCGCGACAGGACGACGATGCCCTGAGCGGCCTCCAGAACGCCGCGCTCGAGGGCCCGCTGCGCGCGCTCGAGAAGGGGCGCGCTCGCTCGCAGCGAGAGCCGCTTCGCCGGAGAGGTCTCATGCCGGACCCGCCACGCGGTGTCGAGGCGGAACTCGAGGAACACCGGAGCGTGAAAGGTGGGCACTTGACAGATGGAGCTACCGAGGCGGCTCCGCGCCAGCGCGTACCCAAGCTGAGACTCGTGGACGCTCAGGATGTCCACGGGACGGCGCTCGGCGATGCGGGCGAACTCGCGACGGGTGTTCGCAAGATGCTGGAGCGTGCTCAGGAGGGGCGTCGCCCGGCGAAACGAGTAGCGGTGAACCCGTATGCCGTCCAGATCCACCGGGGGGCCGGCACATTCCTGCCTCGTGCTCGCAATCACGCGGACCTCGTGGCCCCGGGCCGCCAACCGTCGATAGAGCTCATAGATGTAGCTGTACGTGCCCCCGACCCGCTCCGGAACCATGCCGCGGTGCACGCAGACGATGTGCATGGGCGTAGTCTAGCGACCGTGTAGGCGCCTGTCAATGCGGCGGGGCCGGCATCACACCGGCCCCGCCTCGCTGGTACGCCCAGAAGGAATCGAACCTTCAACCTACTGATTAAGAGTCAGTTGCTCTGCCTAGTTGAGCTATGGGCGCACGCTCTCGAGCCGGCGTCTGTTGCCGCCGGCGCTCTCACTCAGAACGGCAGGTCGTCGTCAGGCACCTTGATGGCGTCGGCCGCGAACTCCGGAGTCTCCTCGGAGTCGGACCTCCCCTCTTCCTGTGCCGAACCACGGCCGCCGAGCATGATCATGTTCTGCGCGACGATCTCCGTCGTCTTGCGCTGGCCACCCTGCTTGTCCTCCCACGATCTCGTCGTGATCCGCCCCTCGATGTACACCTGCCGTCCCTTGCGCAGGTACTGCGAGCAGATCTCGCCGAGCTTTCCCCACGCGACGATCCTGTGCCACTCGGTCCGCTCCTGCCTCACCCCGTCCTTGTCGTTCCAACCCTCGTTCGTCGCGAGCGTGAACGACGCCACGGACGTGCCTCCCGGCGTGGAGCGAAGCTCGGGATCGCTGCCGAGGTTCCCGACCAGGATCACCTTGTTGACGCCTCTTGCGCCGGCCATACCGCTTCCCTCGTTAGGGGTTGTCACACTTCCG
Source organism: Candidatus Effluviviaceae Genus I sp. (assembly GCA_016867725.1). Taxonomy (NCBI): domain Bacteria; phylum Candidatus Effluviviacota; family Candidatus Effluviviaceae; species Candidatus Effluviviaceae Genus I sp. The sequence continues at coordinate 15,501 of VGIX01000006.1, read as the reverse complement.
CTGCCGGTTGCGGCAGCGCCCGGGGCCGCTTCCGCAAGGGGTCTGTCCCCTCCCCGCACCCTCCTCCGCGGCCGGTCGGCCGCCCCCCGGGGGCCGTCGTGGAGCCTACCATCGCGTGGGCTTCGGAGCAAGCCCGCCACGGCCAGCCCGCGCGCTGCAGCAATTGGGGTGGAAGACGGGATTCGAACCCGCGACGACCGGAGCCACAGTCCGGGGCTCTACCAACTGAGCTACTTCCACCGTGTCTGGTACGCCTGGCTGGAGTCGAACCAGCGACCTACGGATTAGAAGTCCGTTGCTCTATCCAGCTGAGCTACAGGCGCGCCTGGTCGGGGCGAGAGGATTCGAACCTCCGACTTCCTGCTCCCAAAGCAGGCGCGCTAACCGGACTGCGCCACGCCCCGCGTCAACGGTCCGACGAAGTCACCCGCCGCTGATGATATGCGCCGACTCCCGCCGTGTCAAGCGCGGCGCCGCGATCGCGGGTCCGCCCGGCCCAGGAAAGAGCGTGGCCGCGGCCCAATGGGAGGCCAGCGGCCACGTGGGAGACCCGACTCTCGTGTGAGAGCCAAGTCGGCCATCTTGCTCCGTCATCGTCGGCACGGGAGCCGATGCGTCATTCTAACACGCGGACGGGGGCTGGGCAAGCCGGTCGACCGGGGACGGTCAGTTGTCGTAACTGATTGCTTGAATGCGTGTTATGAGGGGCGGGGCGGCGCGTGACTGCCCCGCTCAGACCTGCAGCGAGGACGCCGAACTCGCGGGCGCAGTCACACGCCGACCCGCCCCCGACACGCGCCGACGACCATCAACGCGCGGTGGCAGTCACTCGGCGAGCAGCTCCTCGATGGCCGCGCGCGCCGCCATGAGCGCGCGCCCCCGGTGACTCACGAGGTTCTTCTCGTGCGCGGCCATCTCCGCGTAGGTTCGCTCGTGGCCGTCCGGGAGAAAGAGAGCGTCGTACCCGAAGCCGCCCGTCCCTCGCGGTCGCTCGAGGATCGTCCCCTCGGTTCGCCCCTCGACGACGCGCACCGGACGCCCGGGAGAGGCGAGCGCGACCACGCAGCGAAAGGCCGCGCGTCTCCGCGCCGCGGGCACGCCGGTGAGCGCGGCGAGCAGCTTCCTGTTGTTCTCGTCGTAGTTCGCGTCGTCCCCCGCGTATCTGGCCGACCTCACGCCGGGCGCGCCGCCGAGGAACTCCACCTCAAGCCCCGTGTCGTCCGCGAGCGCGGCCATCCCCGTCGCGTCCCGCACGGCGAGGGCCTTCTTGACGGCGTTCCCCTCGAGGGTCGCCGCGTCCTCAACGACGTCGGGGACGCCCGCGAGGTCCAGGCACGACATGATGCGCACCGGGAGCCCCAGCAGAAGGGCTGACATCTCGGCGACCTTGTGGGGATTGCGCGTGGCGAGGACGAGGACCGGCGCTGCCGCTGTCCCGTCGGCAGGGAGCGTCACGGCGCGACGCCCCCGGGACGCGCGCGCCCGTCACCGCAGCCGCCCGTCAGCTGCTCGAGCGTGACGACCGAGACGCCGGGAAGCCGCGCTCGAAGGAAGCGCTCGGCCTGCTCGGTGAAGCGATGGGGCACGTCGCTCACGAAGAACGAGTGCTCGGGCGGATGTCCGGCCGCCCGCGCCGCGCCGCGTGCCGCGAGCCGCTCGCCGACCTCGCGCGCGGTCTCCTCGGCCGAGTCGATCAGGGTGATGCCGGGGCCGAGCACCTTCGAGATGGTCGCCTTGAGGATCGGGTAGTGCGTGCAGCCGAGCACGACCGTGTCCACGCCGGCGTCCCTGAGCGGCGTGAGGTACTCGTGCGCGATGACGAGGGTGACCTCGCGGTCCGTCCACCCTTCCTCGGCGAGCGGGACGAACAGCGGGCAGCTCTTCCCGACGACGGCGACCTCGCGATCCAGCCTGTGGATCTCTCGCTCGTAGGCGCGGCTTGCGATGGTGCCTTCCGTCCCGATGACGCCGATTCTCCCGACGCGGGTCGCCGAGACGGCGGCCAGCGCCCCCGGCTGGATCACGCCGACGATCGGGACGTCGTGGCGCGCGACGAGCGCGTCGAGCGCCACGGCCGACGCGGTGTTGCACGCCACGACGATCATCTTGACGCCCTGACGCAACAGGAAGTCCGTGTTCTGGACGGCGAACTGCGTGACGGTCTCCGCGGACTTCGGGCCGTACGGAAGCCGCGCGGTGTCACCGAAGTACACGATGGCCTCGGCCGGCAGCTGGCGCATGATCTCCGCGGCGACCGTGAGCCCGCCGATGCCCGAGTCGAAGACGCCGATCGGCCGTCCTGCGGCGCTGGGCACCATCGCCTCCGATTCGAAGGCCGCCATCAGCGGTACTGGTCGACGGGGAACGGCGCTGACGCGTCGATGTGCCCGGCGATCGTCTCGATCTCCCTGCCCTCGACGAGAACGCGCACGGACACCACCTCGGGGAAGTTCGACGCGAGCGTCCTCACGATCGACCGGATCGTCATAAGCTCGCCGGTCGAGCCGCCCGGGTGGTTCGCGACCAGCTCCCGCGAGAAGTCCACGAACGCGCACCCCGACTCGTCGAGGATGACCGACAGCACCTTCGTCCCCTCCGGGAGCGTCCTCGCGCTGTCGCCGCCGCGCGGTCCGCGGACGAGCTCCTCGAGAATGCGCTGCGCGCGGGCGGCCGCGTCCTCGGGCACCGCGATCTCCCTGCGCTCCTCCGTCATGGCGATGCCCTCGCGGTCCGCAAACGCGAGGACGACCGCCTGCACGCCCGGCCCCAGGTCTTCCTGCACCGTGCCGCCGGGTCGGATCTCCTGCGGCGCTTCGCGGTCGCGAAGAACAACGATCGCGACGGCAAGCACCAGCACGAGAACCGCGATGACCACATGAACAGGTCGCACGTTCACAAGCCCTCCCGCGTCACGTCGGCCCTGAAATCGCTCACGCCGGCCGCGACGGCGCTCGCGAGCCCTTCCCGCCAGCTTACGTCGGCGAGGAGACGCGCGTCCGCGGCGTTCGTCACGAAGCCGATCTCCACCATGACCGCAGGCATCGAGCACCCCGAGAGCGTCGCGAAGTCGCCCGTCTGCGTCGCCGGCCGCGCGGCCCGGAGCGCCACGCGTCTCCGGATCGCGGCCACGAGGTCGCCGCTCGCCGCCGCGTACCGGTCCTGGACGCGGTCCCATCGCGCCGCTCCTCCCCGCCCGGAGCGCCCGGTGGTGCTCCAGTGGGCCAGGGTCGTCGCGCGCCGCGCGCGCCCGCAGCTCGAGATGAGCGGCCCCGCGGCGCCGGTCGAGAACGACGCCCCGCAGTGAACGCTCAGGAGGATGTCGGCCTCGGCGAGGTTCGCCGTCTCCGCCCGCTGCTTGAGGGGCACCGTGTCGTCCTGGTCCCGCGTCATGAGCACGTGGAAGCCCTCGCGCTCGAGCGCGGGCCTGAGCTGCCGCGCGAACGCGAGGCTCAGGTCCTTCTCGAAGTACCCCGCCGTGATCCACGCGCCGAGGTCGCTCCCGCCGTGCCCGGGATCGATGATGACCGTGTCGATGACCTCGTCGAGGCCGTGCCGCCTGACGTCCGTTGCGGCGCGCGGCTCGCGCGCGGGGCTCTCCGCCGCCCCCCGCGCTCCTCTAACGACCGACACCTCGAGCCGCGTCGGGTCGGCGCGCAGCACCGTCGAGTGGACGCCGGCATCGCCCGAGAGCGCCGCGGTCACGAGCACGCCCGCCCGCAGGCGCTGCACCGCGACGCCGCGGACGAGCCCGGAGCCGTGCGGCAGCGCGAGGCTGTCGGACACGCCCGCCGCGCGGATGAGGACCTCGAGCACGCCCTCGCTGAGGTCCGTCGAGAACTCCGCCTGGCCGGACAGACCGATCGCGAGCGTCGCGCCGTCGCCGCTCTCCTCGATCGCGGCCGAGGTCACGACGACGCGGCGGGTCATCACGCTCACGAGGGCCGCCTCGGCGTCCCAGGTCACGTCGGAGTCGAGCGCCCACGCGAGCGCGTCCGTCAGGTAGGCCGGCGGCGCCCACAGGTCGCCGCGCCCCCGCAGGAGCGGGAGGCGCAGGTTGCGTACGCTGTCGTCGCATCGAACGAACCGGTTGTCCGCCGAGGCGGAGATCCTGCGGCCGTTGACGGAGAGCGTGAGCTTGCCGTTCTGCGGGTTCCAGTGCCTCACGGCTCCCGAGGCGCGCGCCAGGTCGGCCACGCTGAAGTACGTGACACCATCCCGCTCGACGGTCTCCACGGTCTCGGCGCGACCCTCGGCGCGGAACACCATCCGGAAGGCGCCTCCGCTCGCGGGCGAGAGAGAGCCGAGGACGGCGAGCGCCGCGAGCGCGAGCGGGGCGAAGGCGGACGAGCGCGTCACTCCTCACCCCTCCCGCGCCGGCGCAGCGCGCGCGCCATCTCGCGCTCCGCGTCGCGCTTCGCCAGCGTCTCGCGCTTGTCGAACGCCTTCTTGCCTCTGCACACGCCGATCTCGATCTTCACGACGCCGTTCCTGATGTGCGCCGAGAGCGGCACGAGCGTCATCCCCTTCTCCATGACCTGCCGATGGAGCCGCCGGATCTCGGACCTGTGGAGAAGGAGCTTCCGGCGCCTGACGGGATCGACGTTGAAGCGGTTGCCGTACTCGTAGGGGCTGATGTGCGCGCCGTGGAGGAAGATCTCGCCGTTCTCGATCCTGGCGTAGCCGTCCACGAGCTGGATCTTCCCCAGGCGGACCGACTTCACCTCGGTGCCCTTGAGGACGATGCCGGCCTCGATGGCATCAACGACGTGGTAGTCGTGCCGGGCGCGCTTGTTGCGCGCGACGGTCTTCGCCTCGTCGCCCACGGCCCCGCCCCCCGGGCTCCGGACCGGCCCGGTGCCCCCGCCTGACGCCAGCGCGCGCCGTCTGACGCCCGTCCGTCACGCCGCGCCCGCCAGGAACGAATCCTAGCAGAGGCCGCGCGGGGCCGCAAGTGCGGTCCCCCTCGCGGGTTGACTTGGCGCGGCATCCGCGCTAGACTGACCGTCGGCAGTCAGCCGAAGTGGCGGAATTGGTAGACGCGCTGCGTTCAGGGCGCAGTAGGGGCAAACCCTGCGGGGGTTCGAGTCCCCCCTTCGGCACCAGGCGACCCGGGGCGGCGTGCTGCCGGCAGGCGGCAGGCCGCCCTTTGCCAAGGAGGCGCTGTGGCAGGCTCGCGCGTTGCGGTCCTCCGGACGCGTCCGGAGTCGGTGCTCGAGGACTACAGGAGGCTGTGCGATCTCGCCGGCGCGCGGGACGCGCTCGACGCCTCCGCGACGAGCATTCTCAAGGACAACATCAGCTGGCACCTCATGTACCCGTCGTCCAACACGACGCCGTGGCAGCTCGAGGGGACCATCCTCGGTCTCAGGGACGCCGGCCTCTCCGACCTCGTGGACGTGCACAACAAGACGGTCGTCACCATCGCGGACCTCGGCGACCGCTACAACAAGCTCGGACCCGTGCTCGCCAAGCACGGGGTCCCCGTGAAGTACAACTTCGAGCCCGCCGACATGAGCTGGGTGCCCTACCGACCCAAGGCGAGGATGCTCGCGCTCGACCGCGTCTACCCCGACGGGATCAACATCCCCGACTTCTTCTTCGGCAAGAACATCGTGCACCTGCCGACCGTGAAGACGCACAGCTACACGGTCACGACGGGCGCGATGAAGAACGCGTTCGGAGGACTCCTGTGCGTGAACCGGCACATGACCCACACGTGGATCCACGACACGCTCGTGGACCTGCTCGCGATCCAGCGCGAGATCCACTCCGGCATCTTCGCGACGATGGACGGGACGACGGCGGGAAGCGGCCCGGGGCCGCGCACGCTCGTGCCGCACCGGAAGGACGTCATCCTCGCGTCGGCGGACCCGGTCGCCATCGACGCGGTCGCCGCGGCGATGATGGGCTTCGACCCGATGGCCGTCCGCTACATCGCGCGGGCCACCGAGGCGGGCCTGGGGCAGGGCGATCCGAGGAAGATCGAGATCGTGGGCGACGAGGAGGCCGCCGCCGAGCGCTGGGGATTCAAGGTCGGCGTCAACCTCGGGACGGGGACGGGAATGCTCCTGTGGCGTTCGCCGCTCAGGGTCTTCCAGAAGCTTCTCTTCCAGACCCCCATCGTGAAGATCTTCATCTTCGCGAGCGAGACCTATCACGACCGGATCTGGTACCCGCTCAGGGGCAGGCCGGTGGTCGAGCGGTGGAAGCGAGAGAGCCCGTGGGGCAGGCTCTTCGAGAGCTACCCCGGCTGAGCCGCCCGCGCGCCGCGCCTCAGGGGCTTCCTGCCAGCACCGACTCCGTCACCTCGACGACGTAGGCGTCCACACCGCCCTCTCTGATCGTCGCGTTGAACCGCGCGATCGCGTCGAGGACCCGCCGCGCGTGGTCCGCGTCCACGACGACCATGAGCGCCGAGTTCATCCCGGGCCAGACCTGGGTGCCGTCGCGCGCATCCCCGCAGGAGCACCGCCCCTCCACCTCCCGCCACCGCGTGTAGCAGCGCACTCCGCACTCCCTGAGCGCGGCCATGACCTCGTCGTGGAACCCGACGTAGTACGTCATCAGGATGAGCTTCATGCTGTGTTCTCCTCGAAGCGCCTGAACCTGGTCTCGAAGACGGCGTAGACGGTCGGCACGAGCACGAGCGTCACGAGCGTCGCCACCAGGAGCCCCCCGATCATCGCGACGCCGAGCGGCCGCCAGACCTCCGACCCCGTGGCGCGCATGACGGCGAGCGGGATCATGCCGAAGATCGTCGTGAACGTCGTCATGAGGACCGGGCGCAGGCGGCGACGGCCGGCCGCCAGCACGGCCTCCGCGAGCGGAGTTCCCCGCCTCCTCGTGATGTTCGTGTAGTCAACGAGCACGATGGCATTGTTGACGACGATGCCCACGAGCATGATGACGCCGAGGAACGACGTGAGCGCGAGCGTCGTGCCCGTGATGAGAAACGCCCAGATGACCCCGACGAACGCGAAGGGCACCGAGAACATCACGATGAACGGATCGATGAGCGACTCGAACTGCGCCGCCATGACCATGTAGACGAGCACGATGGACAGCATGAGCAACAGCGCGAGGTCGCGGAACGCGCGGCCCTGCTGTTCGACGTCACCGCCGAAGTCCACGCGCACGGACGGCGGCACCTCGATGTCGGCCAGCGCCTTCCGGATGTCGCCCGTCACCTCACCCAGCGGACGCCCGAGGAGGCGTCCCTCGACCTTCACGATCCGCTCCTGGTCACGGTGACGGATCTCCGTGGGGGCGACGCCGAGCTGCACGTCGGCCACGGACGAGAGCCGCACCGCCCCGCCGGCCATCGTGGGGATGGGAAGCGCCAGGATGTCCTCGAGCGTCGCGCGGCGCCCTTGGGGCGCCCTCACGACGACGTCCCACTCCTCTCCGCTCTCGCGAAGCCTCGTCGCGTCGGTGCCCGAGATGTGCGTCTGGAGGGCCGAGGAGATGAGGTACGTGTTGAGGCCGACCGCGGCCGCCCGCTCGCGGTTGACGATGACGTGGAACTCCGGCCGCGGATCGCCCGTGTCGAGTTCGATGTCCACGGTGCCCGGCACCTTCCGGATCGCGTCACGGACAAGAACGCCGATCCTCTCCAGCTCGTCCATGTCGCGGCCCTTGAGCTGCACGGAGATCGGAACGACGCCCATGCCGAAGAACTGGCCGATCGAGCTTCCGGCGCGCACGTTCACCTTGACGACGTCCGGCATGGACTTCGCCTTCTTCCGGAGGAGGTCGCCGACCTCCTCGGACGTCCTCTCGCGCCTCTCCCTGTCCACGAGCTTGAGGCCGACCCGCCCGACGTGCGTGCCCTCCTTCTCGCCCTGGACGACCGCCCAGCCGCCCATCTCGCCGGCGAAGCTGTAGAGGTACTCCCTCTCGGGCACCTCGGCCACGATGTGGTCCTCGATCTCCCCGATGATCTCCATCGTCCGCTCGAGGTGCGTCCCCGGCGTGACCTCGAGGATCATCTCGATCTCGCCGCTGTCCGGCGTCGGGAAGAACTCGGTCTTCACGAACCCCGCGAGCGCCATCGTGACGACGAAGATCCCGACGGCGACGAGCACGGTCCTCTTCCTGCGCCGGAGCGCGGCCGCGAGCAGTCGCGCGTAGCGCTCGTCCACGACCCTGAGGAAGCGCTCCCCCGCGTCGAAGAACCACGAGAGCCGCCCGCCGCGGGCCGGCGCCGCGTACTCGCGCCGGAGAAGGGTGGAGGTCAGCGCCGGCGTGAGCGTGAGCGCCGTGAAGAGCGAGGCCGTGATCATCACGATGATGATGAGGGCGAGCTGTTTGAACAGCACTCCCGTGAGCCCGCTGGCAAAGAGCATCGGCACGAACACGACGATCGTCGTCGCAGCGGCCGCGGTGACCGCAAGGCCGATCTCCGACGGGCCGTATGTGGACGCCTCCCGCACCTTCTCGCCCGCCTCGACGTGCCGCGTGATGTTCTCGAGGACGACGATCGCCGCGTCGACGACCATGCCGACGGCGATCGAGAGGCTCATGAGCGTCACGAGGTTGATCGTGTACCCCGCGACGTACATCGCGAAGAACGCCGTGACGACCGACACGGGGATCGTGAGCGCGATGACCAGCGTTCCCCGGAGCCGCCTGAGGAAGAAGAGCACGATGAGAATGACGCAGAGACCGCCGTAGTACACGGCCGTGCTCAGGTTCCGGATCGCCCGCTCGATGAAGTCCGAGGTGTTCCAGAACGTGAAGATGTGAACGTCCGGCGGCAGATCGTCCTTGATCTGCTCGAGCTTCGCCATGGCGGCCTTCGAGATGGCGACGGAGTTCGTGCCCGCCTGCTTCGACACGAAGAACACGACGCCCGGCTCGCGGTCCGCCCTCGCCTCCATCCAGGACTCCGCGAACGCATCCTCGATCTCCGCGATGTCCCTGAGGTGGATGAGCCTTCCCATGTGCTGCCCGACCACCACGCGCGCGATCTCGTCGGCCGACGTGAGCTGCCCGGGCACGCGCACGGTGTAGTCGGACCAGCCGATGCGGACCTGGCCCGCCGGCATGTCGAGGTTCTCGGCCTTGAGGGCGCCGAGGACCCGGTCCAGCGAGATCCCCGTGGCCTCGAGCTTCCTGGGATCGACTCGCACCTGGATCTCGCGCTGGGGCCCGCCGACGAACATGACCTCGGCCACGCCCGGCACGGACTTGAGCGGGTCGACCACCTGCGTCTTCATGATGTGGCGCAGCCCCGGGTAGCTCTCGCGGGCGGTCGCGCCCATCACGAGGATCGGGATGCTCGCCGAGCTCATCTTCATGAGCGCGGGCGGCTCGATGTCGCTCGGGAGGAACTGCCTGAGCGCGTCGAGCTGCTCGCGGATGTCGCTCGCCGCCTCCGACAGGTCGGTGCCGAACGCGAACTGCACGGTCACGACCGACAGGTTGTTCTGGGAGACCGAGTCCACGTGCTCGACGCCGCTGAGGGTCGAGAGCGCGTCCTCGATGGGCTCGGTGACGTTCGTCTCGATGTCCTCGGAGCCGGCGCCGAGGTAGTAGGTGATGACGCTCACCATCGGGAACTCGAACGAGGGCATGAGGTCGACGGGGAGCCTGACGAAGCTCAGCACGCCGAAGATGGCGATCGCGATGAAGAGCATGAAGACAGCGATGGGGCGCTTGACGGCGAACCCGGAGAGGTTCATCGGCCCGCCTCCTCCTCACCGGCGCTGGCCGCGGCCGGGGCCTCGACGATCTCGACCTCCGCTCCGTCGCGCAGGCGGTAGCGGCCGGCCGTCACCACCGACTCGCCGTCCTCGAGGCCCGCCAGCACCTCGACGGACTCGCCGAAGCTCTCGCCGAGCCTGAGGTCGCGCCGCCGGGCGACTCCTCCGTCGACGACGTAGACGTAGAACGCCGCCGTTCCCTCCTGGCGCACGAGCGCGTCGCGCGGCACGAGGAGGGCCGAGCGTGGAGAGAGCGCCAGGGCGACGTCGGCGAACATCCCCGGTCTGAGGACCTCACCGGGATTGGCCACGACGACGTCCGCCGCGGCCGTGCGGGACATCGCGTCGAGGATCGGGTCGACCCGCGTGACCTCGCCGCGAAGGGTGCGCCCGCGGAGCGCCGAGGACGTGACCTCGGCTGCGAGCCCGCTCGAGACGAGGGCCTTCTCTCGCTCAGCGACGCGGATCTCCACCTTCACCGTGTCGATCTTGACGATCTCGAGGACCGCCGGAGAGGGCGTCATCATGGACATGAGCGTGAAGACCTCGCCCTCGTCCAGGTACCTCGCGGAGACGATGCCGCTGAACGGAGCGCGTAGCCGCGCGCTTCCCGTCACGAGGTCGTACCCGGCCTTGGCGGCCTTGTACGCCGCCTCGCTCTGTTCGAACGCCTGCTCACTGATCGCGCCGCGGTCCGCGAGGACCTTCATCCGCTCGTGGTCGCTCTCGATCGCCGCGAACCGCGCGCGGGCCTCGGTGAGCTGCTCGCCCCCGAGTTCGACCAGGAGGTCGCCCTCGGTGACCCTGTCGCCCACGTCGACATGGAGCTTCTCCACCCGTCCCGGGATCTGCGCCCCCAGAAGGACCTTCCGCCACGGCTTGACGGTGCCCGAATACGACATCACGGGAGACACCGTGCCGGCGCCGACCTGAGCCACCGCGACCGGGACCCTGCCGCGTTCCTCGACGGCGGCCTTCTCGCCGCCGCATCCCCCCGCCGCGACGACCGCGACCAGGGTCAGCGCGACCACGCCCGAGCGTACCGTTGACCTCGTCATGCTCGTCTCCTCACTCCCCGGCCACGCCGGCCGCCAGCAGCAGCCCCGCCTCCGCCAGCCGCAACCCGGCCAGCGCGGCGATCCTGCTCATCTCCGCGCCCGTGAGGGACGCCTGGGCGTCCAGCACGGCGCTGCTCGTGACGACTCCGCTTCGGAAGCTCTCCCGCGCGACGCGAAGGCCTTCGCTGGCCTGCGCGGCCGCGCCCTCCGCGATGGAGAGGGCCGCGGTGGCCTCCTCCCGCGCGAGGAAGCTCCGCCTGACGTCGAGCCTCACCGCGTCCTCGAGGAGCTCCCTCGACCGCTCGGCCTGCGCGAGCCCGGCCCGGGCTTCCCTGACGCGACCGCGGGTCGCGCCCCAGTCGAAGATGCTCATCTCGGCCGCGAGGGTGACGTGCCAGTGCTCGTAGAACTCCGGCTCGTACTGGCGGTCGGGACGGTCCCACGCGTACGTGCCGATGGCCATCACGCGCGGGAGGTACCCCGAGCGCGCGATCGACACGCCCTTGCCCGCGGCGCCGACCGCCTCGCGCATCGCGCCGAGATCGCTCCGCGCGGCGAGCGCGGCGCCCGTCCAGGCCTCGAGGCTCCTCTCCGGCAGCGCCGCGCCTGCCAGAGGATCGGTCGGCTCGATCTCCGTGTCGAGGCTCACGCCGAGCGAGAACGCCAGCGCGGCGTTCGCGAGGCTCACGGCGTGCCGGGCCCTCGTCCGGCCCAGCTCGACCTCGGCCATCCGCACGCGCGCGAGCAACGCGTCGCTCCCGATCATCATGCCCTGCTCGTAGAGCGCCTCAACGTCCGCGAGGTGTCTCGACATCTGCGCCACCGCGTCGTCCATGACCTTGAGGGCCTCGCGGGCCTGCACGAGGCCCAGGTACGCGCCGGTGATGCCGTATCGAGCCTCGTCCTCCGACCTCCGGCGCGCCAGCACTTCGGCGTTCGCCGCGTGCCTCGCCGCCCCGTGAGCCGACAGGAGCGCGCCGCCGGTGAAGAGCGGCTGCTGCACCGTCAGCCCGATCGAGTAGATGTCGTCGTCGCCCAGGTAGATCTTCCCCTCGCCGCCGAACGCCCCGAGGTCCATGGAGGGCGCCTCGTCCAGCCGCGTGTACGAGCCGGACGCCGACAGCTGCGGGAAGAACGTGGACGCGGCCTGGCTTCGCCGCGCGTCCGCCGCCACGACCTTCGAGTCCGCGATAGCGAGCTCTCTGCTCCCGGCGAGTCCGAGCTCGACCGCCTCGCGCAGCGTCAGCTCGAGCCGCTCCGCCGCCGCGGCCGGCCCGCCTCCCATGAGCGCAAGCGCCAACAGGACCGCGACGCCTGCGCGAACCGGCCTCGCGGCGCGCTCCGCCCGCCGCGCTTCGTGTACCTGCCTCATGCGCCCGCCCCCCGCGGCCTCATGCCGTCCATCAGGATGGTGATCACGTCTTCCACGACCGACTCCCTGTCCCCTCCAATGTCGCCCGTCGCGCTTCCCAGGAACAGCCCCTTCAGAAGCAGCACGAGCACCCACGCCGTGCGCGTCGGATCGCCCACCACGATCTCGCCTTCCCTCGCCCCTCGGTCCAGGATGTCCCTGTAGAGGTCCACGAAGCCGTCGACCATGTGCTTGAACTCGCCGCGCCACAGCGCCGGCGGCATGATCTCCGCGAGCACGCCGGCGGTGACGCGGTAGACGTTCACGTTCTCGCGAATGAGGGACATGTGCGTGAGGAGCGCCACCTTGAGGCGGCCCCTCGTGTCCTGCGCTCCGTCGACCGCCGCCCGCACCTCGGAGAGGATGTTCCCGATCTCCCTCTCGAGCACGGCCCGGAAGATCGCGTCCCTGCCGTGGAACATCTTGTAGAACGTGGCGCGGCCGACGCGCGCCTCCCGGACGATGTCGGTGATGGTCGTCTTCTCGATCCCGTGCCGCGCGAAGACGCGCCGCGCTGCAGCGATGATCTCCTCCCGACTCCCCGCCCCCTGATTCCGCATCGTCCCCGACCCTGCGAATCGCCGGGACCACGTCGCATCCCGGCTGCGGCTGCGCGCTCCGTGCGCGTGAACGAGTGAACAGTCAGTGTCTACTCTATTCCGCTCGTGCCTGAACGTCAAGGCGCTCGTCAGATGAGGCCGGGCGCGGCACCGCCGCGCCCGGATCGCCGTAACTTGCCGTCTGGATTGCCGTTACTTGAGGAACAGGAGCTTCATGGAGGCCGCCGTGCCTGCGGACTCAAGCCTGCAGAAGTACACGCCGCTGGCCGCTGGGGTCCCGCCCGCGGCGCGCCCGTCCCACGCGATGAACTGATTGCCGGGGTCGAACACGCCGTCCGCGAGCTCGCGGACGAGACGGCCCGCCGGATCGTAGATCCGCAGGGTCGCCCTCTGGCGTGCCGGGAGCGAGAACGCCACGCGAGTCGCCGGGTTGAAGGGGTTGGGGAACGCGCCGTAGAGCGTTGGGACGGACGGAACCCGCTCGTCGGTTCCGGTCGGGCGCACGCGCAGGGACACGGGAATCACCGCGTCGCCGCCGCTGCTCTCGATGACGATCTCGCCCTCGTAGCTCCCGTCTCTGAGACCTGTCGTGTCGAACGTCAGAAGGACCGGAAGCGCCTCGCCATGCGCGATGCTCCCCGAAAGGGGGGCCGCGCTCAGCCACGCGAGCGGCTCGATGAGCGTGAAGGCGAGGTCGCTCGTATCGACCGCGGGCTCATTCACGGCGACGACTCTCACGAGGCAGTTGCCGCACGCGGTCGGGCCGTTCGTCCAGACATGCGAGCCGTCGTTCGCCGTGGCCCGCGTGATCTCATGCCACCGCTCGCCACCGTCCTGAGACCACAGGAGCGCGACGGAGTCCCCGGCGCCCTCCGAGAGCCACGCGATCGTGTGAGGACCGCCGGCAGCCCACACCTCGCCGCCGTTGGGCGAGACGATGGTCAGCGTCGGCCCGTCGGGCGCCGCCAGGGACGACGTCCCCAGACCGGAGAACCTCGTCTCCCGCCGGTCCACCATCGAGAACGTGTAGATGACCTCAAGGCTCCCTTCGAAGTCCCCCGCGACGTCCAGCGCGATCGCCGCGTGGGCGGTGTCACCCGGGTAGATCGCGTTCCACCAGTCGCCCGCCCAGGCGATCTGCGATCCGGATCCTGAGGCGCCCAGCGTCCGCCCGTCGGTCGCGAGGTCGGTCCAGCCGACGGCGGTCACGCCGTCGGGCAGCCTCACGGTCACGCCGTCCACCCACGCGTCGCCGTCGCCTGCGTTCACGACCGTGAGCGAGCACTCGACGGTCGTTCCGGGCTCGTACGCAGCCGGAGCGATGGAGAGGCGACACGTCTCCTCCTGCCGGGACGTCGGCCGGTCCGCCATCTCGACGGTAAACGCGAGGAGGGACTGCGGCTCGCCGACGTTCGTGAGGACGAGCGTGTCCACGCCCGTCGCGTCCGGCTCCATCCATCGAACGATGGACGCGGGAGCCACGGACAGCACGGGCGTCTGGATCTCGCCGACATGGACCTCGGCGACGTGGGGAACGGCATTGAAGGCCGTCACCGTCAGCGTGAGATCGGCCTGGGCGGGAAGGGGCAGCGAGATCGGGATGACCGCGTTGCCTGACGCGCCGGTGACCGCGGCCCCGTAGATCACGCCGTCGCCGTACAGCGCGCACAGCGCGCCCGCGACGCCCTCGACCGTCACGTCGAAGCCGACGGCGTCCGCGGGCACGGTGTCCTCGTGCAGCACCGAGAGCGTGGCGGGGGCGTCCGTCCTCACCTTGAGCGACGGATCCCCGAAGAGATTCCAGTTGCGGAACTCCTTCCCCCCCGTGTCGGGGTACTCGTCCATCATGTGGTTGGAGCCGTTGAAGCACAGGCCGCCGAACGTGCGCTTCACGCCGTGCACCGACGTCCCGATGAGGAGGTCGGTGATCTCGTCCTGGGCGTCCATGGGCGGGCTCCAGCCTTGGCTGATGGAGGACATGTACGCGCCGATGGCCCCGATGGGCTCGCCGTTCCGCGTGGATCTGAGCCAGGCTTCTCCGAAGCACATGGGCACGGTGAACTGGCCGTTGAAGCACGCCGCGCTCACGATGAACGGCAGCATGTTGTCGTTCTGCAGCGCCATGACGTGGCTGGTCATGAAGACGCCCGTGGACCACCCGCTCGTCGCGCCGTGTCCCGCGTAGTTGATGATGCTGCGCCCGCCGTTGAGGGCGGCCGTGATCATCGAGGCCGTCACTCCCGGGTCGTAGATCTGGTCCACGGCCGTGTAGGTGAACCCGAGAAGCCTGGTCCGGATGTTGTCGATGTGTTCGTGGTCGTACTCGCCGTCGTCGCCGGGGCCCTGGTTCGAGGCGATCCCCGTCCCCCGGTTGTACCACGCCGCGCCGACCTGAGGTGTCTTCTCGTACTCCACCGTCCGCAGCACCTGCGTCTCAACCTGCGCCACACTCTCGGCGGAGAAGCGACCGACGAAGATGTCCGGCCGGTTGTCCGATCCGGCGATGAGCGAGTACGATGGGTCGGACGCGGCGGGTCTGAGAAGCGTCGGGCACTGCCCGGAGTCACCGACGAGCAGCACGTAGGCTAGGTTGCGCGTGTTGTAGTAGTTCTGAATGTACGTCTTGATGCCCGTGGTGTCCCCGCCCGCGTCCGCGACGCTCACCATCGTGCACGGCATCCCCGTCTGACGCTTCCACTCCACCAACGGCTCCATCGCCGCCATGAACGGCCCGTAGCAGATCACCAGCAGCTCGCCGCTCTCGCCCA
>VGIX01000005.1 GCA_016867725.1 Candidatus Effluviviaceae Genus I sp. | reverse complement strand
GACGGGGATGGCGATCCGGACTTGCTTGTCTGTGGCGGCGACTACCTCATCTACCTGTTCCTGAATGAGCAGGTGTCGCTCGCTCAACGCACCAGTTGGGGCACGATCAAAGCGTTCTGCCGCTAGCATGGAACAGCCGGTGTCAAGCCGGTTCTTCGGGACCCTGGCGACCCCGGCGGGGTCCCGTTGCTTCGAGGGAAGGAGCTTCTCCGACGGTGACTCAGGCTAGCATCCGCCGGTTGGTTGCCGCACGCCCGGCGGCCCGTTCGGAGCTCCCGCGGTGCGAGGACGCGCGCCCGGGTGTCACCTCCGTTGACGTGCCCTACGCGTGGTTCCTGAGCTTGAGCTCGGTCGGGTGCGGGTTGAGGAAGGCCTGTTCCTTGAGGTACGGCTGGTCGTACTTCCCGACGTAGTGCCTGAGCAGCGTGACCGGCACGATGAGCGGCACGTACTCGCGCCGGTAATCCTCGATGACGCCGAGCATCTCCTTCTTCTCGTCGGGCGTGAGGTCGTCCTTGAAGTAGCCGAGCGCGTGCATGAGCACGTTCGCATTCTTCCCGGTCGTCGTCTTCACGCTGAGCGCGGCGAGAAGGAACCGCTCGTACGACGCGATGAGCTCCGAAGGCCGCAGCGCCTTCCCGCGCGCGACGAGC
The DNA here is from genome assembly GCA_016867725.1 of Candidatus Effluviviaceae Genus I sp. Taxonomy (NCBI): domain Bacteria; phylum Candidatus Effluviviacota; family Candidatus Effluviviaceae; species Candidatus Effluviviaceae Genus I sp. The sequence goes on along the minus strand of VGIX01000005.1, from coordinate 76,201 downwards.
GCGCCCATCTCCTTGAGGTGCTTCGGGCTGTGCGCCATGAGCACGAGCTTGTGCGCCGCGTGGAACGACACGAGGGCGCCGAGGGTCCGCGGCCGGCGCACCGCGTCCCGGTAGCGCTTGAGGCAGAAGACACTCTCGATGAAGTTCTCGCGCAGCACCGCGTCGTGCAGGCGCCCCTCGTCCTCGACAGGAAGAAGGGGAAAGCGGTCCATGAACGCCCGCGCGAAGACCCCGACGCCGACCTTCCTCGGCACGCCGCGCGCGTCGTACACCTTCACGCGCTCCATGCCGCTGCTCGGCGAGCCGCTCTTGAAGATGTAGCCCGCCAGATCCTCCTTCTCGAGCTCGCGGGCGCGCGCCCTCGCCCACGCCTTCATGCGGCGCGTGCGGTCCTGCTTCGTCCGGATGGTCACGAGGCGCGGGTCGTCGGGGTCGCCCTCGAGGTGCATCGGCTCGCGCGGTGTGCCGAGGCCGCACTCGACCTCCGGGCACACCGGCACCCACTCCACGAACTTGCCGAACGTGTCCGTGAGGAAGTGGTCGCGCGAGTGCTGACCGTCGTAGCGGACCTTCTCGCCGAGAAGGCACGCGCTGATGCCGATGCGCGGCCTGTCGTTCATCGCGCCCTCGTTCAGCGCGCCGACTCCATCTCCCGCGTGTACTTCCCGTACCGCGCCGCGCCGTTCAGCTTCGACCGGATGTAGAACGCCTTCTGCGCCGCCTGCACGTTCTCGTCGTGCCCGCGCCACGCCTCGAGCGGCGGCGCCTGGAGCGCGCGGCCGTAGGAGAAGCTGAGCTCCCACGGATGCGGGCCCACGCGGTTCATCGCGTCGAGGTGCTCGGTCGCAAGCTCCGCGCTCTGGCCGCCGGAGAGGAACACGATGCCGGGCACGGCCGTGGGGACGGTGCGGCGGAAGCACCGGACGGTCGCCTCGGCGACCTCCATCACGCCGGCCTGCTTCGGGCAGGCCGCGCCGGACAGCACCATGTTGGGCTTGAGGAGCGTCCCCTCGAGGACGACGCGCTGTCCGTGGAGCGCGTGGTACACAGCGGCGAGCGTGGCCTCCGTCACCTCGTAGCAGCGCTCGATGGTGTGGCCGCCGTCCATCAGCACCTCGGGCTCGACGATGGGCACGAGCCCGGCCTCCTGGCACAGCGCCGCGTAGCGCGCGAGCGCGTGCGCGTTGGCCTTGATGCACCCGCGCGTCGGGATCCCCTGGCCGATCGTGATCACGGCGCGCCACTTCGCGAACCGCGCGCCGAGGCCGACGTACTCCGCGAGCCGCTCGCGCAGCCCGTCGAGGCCCTCGGTGATCTTCTCGCCGGGGAAGCCCGCGAGGGACTTCGCGCCGGTGTCCACCTTGATGCCCGGGATGATGCCGCGGTCGGCGAGGAGCTTCGGGAACGGCACGCCCTTCCGGGCCGACTGCCTGATGGTCTCGTCGTACAGGATGACCCCGCTCACGAACTCCTCCACCCCCGGCGTCGTGAACAGCATGTCGCGGTACGCGCGACGCGTGTCCTCGGTCGACGGGATCCCGATCCCGTCGAAGCGCTTCTTGATGGTCCCCGAACTCTCGTCCGCGGCCAGGATGCCCTTGCCCGGCGCGACCAGAGCCCGCGCCGTCGTCTCCAACGCCTTCGTGTTCGCCACGTTCACACCTCCGTTGGCTTCGTGTTCTCACTCCGCCGCTGCGCGTCGGGCGTCATTGTACCACGCGCGCCGCCCCGCGTCAGCGCGGCCAGCATCGCCGACGCCGCGAGCGCGAGCGCCCCGCCGAACACGAACGGCGCGCCGGGCCCCAATCCGCCGAACCGGCCCGCGCCCTGCCACAGGAGCCCCGCGATGAGGCTCGCCGGGAGCGCCGTGATGCCGACGGCCGCGTGGTACACGCCGTACGCCGTGCCTCTGCGCTCCGGCGGCACGAGGTCGGCGACGAACGCCTTCGCGACGCCCTCGGTGAGCCCGTAGTAGAGGCCGTACGCGCCCATGAGCGCCCAGGCGTGCCAGCCGGCCGACGCGCGGGAGAACCCGGCGTACACTGCCGCGTAGACCAGCCAGCCGACGATGAGGAACCGTCGCCGCCCGAACCTGTCGGACAGCGAGCCCGCCGGGCGCGCGACGAGCGCGTAGACGAGGTTCATCGTGAGGAGCATCCCGAAGATCCCGGGGAGCGACAGGCCCACGTTCTGCGCCCTGAGGATGAGGAACGCGTCGGACGAGTTCCCCAGCGTGAACAGCACGACGATGACGAGGAAGAAGCGAAACCTGCGGTCGAACCCAGCGAGCGAGAGCTTGGGGGGCGCCGCCGTCCGCGCGGGCGAGCGCGGCTCGCGGATGCCGAGCGCGAGCACGAGCACGGCGAGGACGGCGGGGACCGAGCTTCCGATGACGAGCATCCGGAAGGCGTGGCGCGTCAGGACCGCGCCCCCGCGCTGGGCGGCCAGCACGATCGCGAGCGCGATCGCAAGCCCGACGAGCGCGCCGGCGGTGTCGCCGGCGCGGTGGAGCCCGAACGCGGCCCCTCTGCACCGTTCGTCCACGCAGTCGGCGATGAGCGCGTCTCGCGGCGCCGTCCGGATGCCCTTCCCGAAGCGCTCCGCGAACCGCAGACCGAGGACGCCGGCGCCCGTCGTCGCGAAGTACAGGAACGGCTTCGCGGCCGTAGACACGCCGTAGCCGAGGACGGCGAGCCACTTGCGGTTCCTGAAGCGGTCGGAGAGATAGCCCGACGCGAGCTTGAGCAGGCTCGCGGTGGACTCCGCGACGCCCTCGATGAGCCCCACCATCGCCGTCCCCGCGCCGAGGACGTTGACCAGGAACAGCGGGATGCTGTTGTGGAGCATCTCCGACGACGCGTCCGTCAGGAAGCTCGCCGCCGTGGCCACCCAGACGTTCCTGGGAAGCGGGGCACGCGGCGTTGGGGGCGCCTCGGCCATGATCCTCTCTCCTTCTCGTATGTTCGTTTGGGATGTGCCGCTGCGCGAGACTACCACGCGCGCAGGCACTGCTCAACGACCGCGCTGACTCGCCGTCATCGCCGATCTTCCGCCGGGATTCGCGTTGACGGCCGCCGCCGGTCGCAGTACTCTCCTGAGGACGTGTTCACCGCGGCTCGACCCCGCGGCGCGGCGATGCGCGATGTCCCCGGGGGTAGGTGGGAGCCACCTACCCCGTTCATTCTCGGAGGGACCCACATGCGGCTCAGGCTGAGCGGCGAGCAGATCAGGGACGAGATCATCGGGAGGATCGAGACGCTCTCGGGGCAGGACCTCGGCGCCTGCTACCAGTGCGGCAAGTGCTCCGCGGGCTGTCCCGTCGTCGAGCAGATGGACATCGCGCCGAGCGAGGCCATCCGCTATCTGCAGCTCGGTCATCCCGACATCGTGCTCGACTCGAACACCATTTGGATCTGCGCCTCGTGCTTCCAGTGCGCGTCCCGCTGTCCGAAGGGCGTCGAGTTCTCAAGCATCTGCGACGCGCTCCGCGCGATCGTGCTCAGGAAGCGCGTGTCGGACCCGAAGGTGGACGCGGACGAACTGGCGCGCGTCATGGTGTCGGACGCGCCGCAGATGGGCGTCGTCGGGGCGCTCCGCAAGCTCAACGGCTAGCGCGTCGGAGGAGACGATGAAGATCCCGTACTACCCGGGGTGCACCCTTCACGAGCGCGCGAAGGACTTCGATGGCTCGGCGCGCGAGTGCGCGAAGGCCCTGGGGATCGAGCTCGAGGAGCTTCCCATCTGGACCTGCTGCGGGGCCGTTTTTCCCCTCGTGACCGACAGCGTCATGGACATCCTCGCCGCCGTGAGGAACCTCTCGTACGCCTCGCGGATCGGCGACAAGGTGGTGACGCTCTGCTCGTTCTGCTACCACGTCCTCAAGCGCGCGAACCACGTCATGCGCGAGGACCCCGACAAGCGCGACAAGGCCAACCTGTTCCTGCGCGCCGACACAAAGGCGCGCGAGGCGGTCGAGAGCTACACGACAGAGGACTACGCCGGACAGGTCGAGGTCGTCCACTACATCGAGATGCTGCGCGACGTCGTCGGCTTCGATGCGCTCGCGAAGAAGGTGAGGCGCCCGCTTGCGGGCCTCACGGTCGCGCCGTACTACGGCTGCATGCTCCTCAGGCCCAAGGACGAGATGAAGTTCGACGACCCCGAGCAGCCGACGATCTTCGAGGACTTCCTCGGCGCGCTCGGCTGCACGCCGGTCGACTTCCCGATGAAGACCGAGTGCTGCGGCGGCTTCCAGATCGTGAACGACGAGGAGCTCGCTATCGCCTGCTCGCAGACCGTCGTGACCTCCGCCGTGAAGCGCGGCGCCGACGTCATCGTGACCACCTGCCCGCTGTGCCGCTACAACCTCGATCGGAAGCAGGAGGAGATGGCCGAGCGCGTGCGCGGCTTCCGCACGGTCCCGGTCATCTACTTCACGCAGCTCCTCGGGCTCGCCCTCGGGCTTCCCGAAAGGGACCTCGACTTCAGCGGCAACACCGTTGATCCGCGGCCTGTCCTGGCCGAGAAGGTCGTGTCGTAAGGAGGATCGATGGAGCATCGGATCGGCGTCTTCGTGTGCCACTGCGGGACGAACATCGCCGGCACCGTGGACGTGAAGCGCGTGGCGGAGGCCCTCGCGAAGCACCCGGGCGTGGCCTACTCCACCGACTACACGTACATGTGCTCCGACCCGGGCCAGAACCTTGTGAAGGACGCGATCAAGAAGCACCGGCTCACGGGCGTGATCGTGGCCGCGTGCTCCCCGACGCTCCACGAGGCGACGTTCCGCCGGGCGGGCACCTCGGCCGGCATGAACCCGTACCAGGTCGAAATGGCCAACGTCCGCGAGCACTGCAGCTGGGTGCACCAGGGCGACAAGGAGCAGGCGACCCGGAAGGCCATCCGGATCGTGAGGACGATGGTCGAGAAGGCCAAGCTCGACGAGGCGCTCGTGCCCATCGAGGTCCCGCTCACCCGCCGCGCGCTCGTGGTGGGCGGCGGAGTCGCCGGCATCCAGGCCGCGCTCGACATCGCCAACGCGGGGTACGAGGTCGTGCTCGTCGAGCGCTCGCCCTCGATCGGCGGGCACATGGCGCAGCTGTCCGAGACCTTCCCGACGCTCGACTGCTCGCAGTGCATCCTCACGCCGAAGATGGTCGAGGCGGCGCAGCACCGGCGCATCAGGCTCATGACCTACTCCGAGGTCGAGGACGTCGCCGGCTACGTCGGGAACTTCAGGGTGAAGATCCGGAAGAAGGCCGCGTACGTCAACCGCGACGTCTGCACGGGCTGCGGTCTGTGCGTCACGAAGTGCCCCGCGAAGACGCCGTCCGAGTTCGACGAGGGGCTCGCCCCGCGGAAGGCCATCTACACGCCGTTCCCGCAGGCCGTCCCGAACAAGCCCGTCCTCGATGCCGAGCACTGCACGTACTTCAAGAACGGCAAGTGCGGCGTCTGCAAGAAGGTCTGCCCGGTCAGCGCGGTGGACTACGAGCAGAAGGACGAGATCGTCGAGGAGAAGGTCGGCGCGATCGTCGTCGCGACCGGGTTCGACCTCTACCCGATGGCGAAGATGGGGGAGTACGGAGGCGGGAAGATCAAGGACGTCGTCACGAGCCTCCAGTTCGAGCGCATGCTCTCGGCCTCCGGTCCGACGACCGGCGAGGTGAAGCGCCCGTCCGACGGCAAGGTCCCGAAGGAGGTCGTGTTCCTGACCTGCGTCGGGTCGCGCGACCCCGAGGGCCACGTCCCGTACTGCTCGAAGGTCTGCTGCATGTACCTCACGAAGCACGCGATGCTCTACAAGCACAAGGTCCACGACGGGCAGGCCTACCTCTTCTACATGGACGTCCGCACCGGCGGGAAGGGCTACGAGGAGTTCTACCAGCGGGCGAGCGAGGAGGACGACGTCCTCTACGTCCGCGGCAAGGTCTCGAAGATCTTCGAGGAGGACGGCAAGGTCGTCGTGTGGGGCGTGGACACGCTCACCGGCAAGAAGGTCGAGATCGCCGCGGACCTCGCCGTGATGGGACTTGCGATGGTGCCGAGCGCGGCGGCGCAGGAGCTCGCGAACAAGCTCAAGATCCACGCCGACGAGTGGGGCTTCCTGTCCGAGGCGCACCCGAAGCTCCGTCCCGTCGAGAGCCTCGCGCCCGGGTTCTACCTCGCCGGCGCCGCACAGGGGCCGAAGGACATCCCCGAGGCGGTCGCGCAGGCCTCGGGCGCCGCGAGCAAGGTCGCCGCGCTCTTCGCGGAGGAGGTGTACCACCGCGAGCCGGCCATCGCGTGCATCGACGAGGACCTCTGCGCCGGCTGCAGGATCTGCGTGTCGGTGTGCCCGTACAACGCGGCCGAGTTCGACGAGGAGAAGAAGGTCGCGCGCATCCAGGAGGCCATCTGCGAGGGCTGCGGCGCGTGCATCGCCGCGTGCCCGTCGGGCTCGGCGCAGCAGAGGAACCTCACGGACGACCAGATCTACAACATGGTCTCGGCCGCGCTGGAGGATTGACATGTTCGAACCGAGGATCGTCTGCTTCTTCTGCAGGTGGTGCACGTACGCAGGCGCGGACCTCGCGGGGACCTCGCGCAAGCAGTACCCGCCGAACGGCGTCGTCGTGCGCGTCAACTGCAGCGGCCGTGTCGATCCCCAGCACGTCCTGTGGGCGTTCCGCGAGGGTGCGGACGGCGTGCTCATCGGCGGCTGTCATCCGAACGACTGCCACTACCAGGACGGCAACTACAAGACCATGCGTCGCGTCGCGCTTCTCAAGCCGCTCCTCGAGCAGATGGGGATCGAGCCCGAGCGCCTGAGGCTCGAGTGGATCTCCGCCGCGGAGGGCGAGAAGCTCGTCGGCGTGATGAACGGGTTCGTGGACGCCGTGAGGGCGCTCGGCCCGCTCGAGTACGGGCCGATCGCGGAGCGCGTGGGCGGGCCGCGCCCGACCGGCCTGGCGGCGAAGGCAGCCGCGGGGACGACGGGGAAGAAGCCCGCGTCGAAGAAGTCCGCGAAGCGGGCGGTGAAGACGCCAGCGAAGAAGACCGCGAAGCGCGCGGCGAAGAAGCCCGCGAAGAAGACCGCACGGAAGATCACGAAGAAGGCTCCGAAGAGGACCGGGAGATCGGCCGCGAAGAAGAGGGCGCGGTAGGAACGCGGCCCCTCGCGGGGAAACGGGGGACAGACGACGATGGCCGAGATGGTCACCATCTACGTGATGGGCAGGCAGTACGAGGTCCCGAACAACCTCACCATCATGAAGGCGATGGAGTACGCGGGGTACAGGCTCGTGCGCGGGTGCGGGTGCCGGGGCGCGTTCTGCGGCGCCTGCGGCACGGTGTACCGGACGAAGGACGACTACCGGCTCAAGGTCGGCCTCGCCTGCCAGGAGCTCGTGCAGGACGGGATGTACCTCGCGGAGATCCCGTTCTTCCCGGGCAACAAGGCGACCTACGACATCGAGGACCTCAAGCCGAACGCCGAGTCCGTCCTCAAGCTCTACCCCGAGGTGTTCCGCTGCCTCGCGTGCAACGCGTGCACGAAGGTCTGCCCGCAGGACATCGAGGTGATGGAGTACATTCAGGCCGCGCTGCGCGGCGACATCGCGAAGGCCGCTGACCTCTCGTTCGACTGCGTGCTGTGCGGGCTCTGCGCGTCGCGCTGCCCGGCGGAGATCGTGCAGTACCACGTTGCGCTCCTCTGCCGGCGGCTCTACTCCCGCTGCATCGCTCCGAAATCGCCGCACCTCGAGAAGCGGATGAAGGAAGTGAAGGACGGCACCTGCGCCAGGGACATCGAGAAGCTCAAGAAGATGGACAAGGCCCAGCTCACGGACCTCTACAACAAGCGCGACATCGAGAAGGCCGCCTAGGAGGGAGACCGAGGTGTACACCCCCGAACTGCGCGAACTGATCAAGCGCGTCGAGGCGACGCGCCAGGCGAGGCTCCACCAGGAGGTTCCCCGCCTCTCGCCGCAGGAGAAGAAGGAGCTCCTTGAGGCCTTCCACCCCGACTACCGCGCGGAGATCTTCCGCGAGCTTGCGGTCGGGCCGTCGAAGGGCCAGAGGACGCCGAAGGAGTACGCCGATGTCGTCGAGGCGTGGAGCGGGATCGACCCCGTCGCGCTCGACATCGCGAAGGTGGACTACGACGTGGACGTGCTCATCATCGGAGGCGGTGGGGCAGGGGCCGCGGCGGCGCTCGTGGCACAGGAGCAGGGCGCGAACGTGCTCATGGTCACCAAGCTCCGGCTCGGCGACTCCAACACCGTCATGGCGCAGGGCGGCATCCAGGGCGCCGACAAGGAGAACGACTCCCCCGCGATCCACTACCTCGACGTCATGGGCGGAGGTGGGTACGAGAACGACCCCGAACTCGTGGCCGCGCTCGTCGGCGACGGGCCGCTCGTGATCGACTGGCTCGAGCGCCTGGGAGTCATGTTCGATAAGGCGCCCGACGGCACCATGACGACCGAGCACGGCGGCGGCACGTCGCGCAAGCGGATGCACGCGGCGCGCGACTACACCGGCGGCGAGATCATGAAGACCCTCAAGGACGAGGTGCTGAACCGGCGCGTCCCGGTGGTCGAGTTCACGGCCGCCTACGAGCTCCTCACCGACGGCGACGCCGTGACCGGCGCCATCCTGTACAACATGGAGACCGAGGAGTACTCCGTCGCGCGCGCGAAGACCACGATCCTCGCGACCGGCGGGGGCGGCCGTCTCCACATCATGGGCTTCCCGACCTCGAACCACTACGGCGCGACGGCGGACGGCGTCGTGCTTGGCTACCGCGCGGGTGTTCCCCTCGTCTTCATGGACACCATCCAGTACCACCCGACGGGCGCGGCATACCCCGAGCAGATCCTCGGGCAGCTCGTCACCGAGAAGGTGCGGAGCATCGGGGCGCAGGTCGTCAACGCCGAGGGCAACAGGTTCGTCAACGAAATGGAGACCCGCGACGCCGAGGCCGCGGCGTTCATCCGCGAGTGCGCGGAGCGCAAGAAGGGCGTCGTGACACCCTCGGGGCAGCCCGCGGTCTGGCTCGACACCCCGGTGATCGACATGCTCCACGGCGGCGGAACGACGAAGAAGCGGCTCCCGGCGATGTACAGGCAGTACTTCCGGTTCGGGATCGACCTCTGCAAGGAACCCATTCTCACGTATCCCACGCAGCACTACCAGAACGGCGGTCTCAAGATCGACGTCACCTGCGAGACGCCGGTCAGGAACCTCTACGCGGCCGGCGAGGTCGCGGGCGGGATGCACGGCCGGAACCGTCTGATGGGCAACTCGCTTCTCGACGTCGTCGTCTTCGGGCGGCGCGCCGGCGATGCGGCGGCGAAGCGCGCGGCGTCCATCAAGAAGCACCCGAAGCTCACCCTGGAGCACCTGAAGCGGTTCCACGCGGAGCTCGAGGGCAAGGGCGTACCGAAGGAGCGCACGTCGCCCATGCTCCTTCCGGAGTACAGGCGGCCCGAGCACACCCAGAGGAAGGTAGCGATCCTCGGCTAGTCGGGGGAGCACCATGAAGACGCTCATTCTCGGGCTCGGCGGCCCGTCGCCCGCGCGCGGACGCGTGGGCGTCGAGGTCGCGAGGGGGCTCCACGAGGCCGTTTGCGACCCCGACGTGCACATCATCGAGGCCGAGGCCGGCAGCCTCGATCTCCTCGAGCTCTTCGCCGGCTACGACAAGGCCGTCGTCGTGGACTGCATCCACGTGAGCGAGGGCGAGATCGGCGAGCTCACGCGGCTCGGCCTTTCGGATCTTGAGCTCGTGGCCCGCCCCGGCGCGAGGAGCAGGGTGGAGTACCGCGCCACCGTGAACCCCGACCGATCGAGGGGGCTTTGCATGCCCCGCGAGATCTCGATCTACGCCATTGAAGTGGGGGACAGCGTGGACCGGAGCGGGAGCCTCGCGGAGATCATGCGCGAGGCGGTCCCGCGGCTGGTCGCGCAGATCGCGGACGAGGAGTTCGGGGAGCAGGTCGCAGGTGCCGAGTAGAACCGGGCGCGCAGTCCGGGGGGGAGGAGCGCTCAGATGAAGCAGAAGAAGAGAGCCGTCGGGAAGTCCCGTCGGTCACCGAAGCCCGTGAAGAAGGCGGCTGCTCGCAGGCCGGCGCGCCGCGCAAAGGTGGCGCCCAGAGGGGCTGCGGTGAGGAAGCTCACCAAGGACCAGCTCATCAAGAAGGCGCAGAAGCCCAGCCACGACGCGATGGTCCTCCACCCCTTCTACGGCGGCAAGTATCAGATCGTTCCCAAGTGCATCATCAGAGACCTCGACGACTTCGCGATCTGGTACACGCCCGGCGTGGCCGCGCCCTGCAAGGACATCCACGCGAATCCCGAGAAGGTCTACGAACACACGAACAAGAAGAACACCATCGCGGTCGTGACGGACGGCACGCGCGTGCTCGGCCTCGGGGACATCGGCCCGGAGGCGGGTCTCCCGGTCATGGAGGGGAAGGCCCTCCTCTTCAAGTACCTCGGCGGCGTGGATGCGATTCCCATCGGCGTCAACACGAAGGACCCCGACGTCCTCATCGAGACGACGCGTCTCATCAGCCCGTCGTTCGGCGGCATCAACCTCGAGGACATCGCGCAGCCGAAGTGCTTCAGGGTCCTGAGGGAAGTGCGCGACGCGCTCGACATCCCGGTCTGGCACGACGACCAGCAGGGCACGGCCGCCGTCACCGTGGCCGGCGCGATCAACGCGCTCAAGGTCGTCGGCAAGGAGCTCTCAGATGTCCGTATCTCGATGCTCGGCGCCGGAGCGTCGAACGTCTGCATCGCGAACCTCCTGATCCAGGCCGGCGCCGATCCCGGGCGGATCGTCATGTGCGACACCAAGGGGACCCTCCACAAGAAGCGCACGGACCTCATGCCCGGCTTCCCCGAGAAGTGGGACCTGGCAACGCGGACGAACGAGCGCGGCATCCTCGGCGGTCCCGCCGAGACCATCCGGCGCTCCGACATGCTCATCGCCCTCTCGACGCCGGGCCCCGACACGGTCAAGAAGGAGTGGATCGCGAGCATGGCCGAGGACGCGATCGTCTTCGTGTGCGCGAACCCCGTCCCCGAGATCTGGCCTTGGGAGGCCAAGGAAGCGGGCGCGCGGATCGTGGCGACAGGCCGCTCCGACTTCCCCAACCAGGTGAACAACTCCCTCGGTTTCCCGGCGATCTTCCGTGGGGCCCTCGACGTCATGGCGAGGAAGATCACCGACGGCATGTGCATCGCGGCCGCGAGGGAGCTTGCCAAGTGCGCCGAGGACAAGGGCCTCTCCGAGGACTACATCATCCCCAGCATGGCTGAGTGGGAGGTCTTCCCGCGAGAGGCGGTGGCCGTCGGCATGCAGGCGATCGAAGAAGGGGTCGCCCGCGTGACGATGTCCGCGCGGGATCTCTATCGCACGGCCGAGGCCAAGATCAAGGAAGCCAGGGAGCAGGCGCACGTCCTCATGAAGGAGGGCATCATCCCTCCGCCGCCGAAGCTCTAGCCTGAACCGGTCGGGGGCGGGCGCCGCCCGCGCGGCGTTCCGCCCCCCGACGCGAGGGAAGCCATGCTTCCCGTCACAGGACCCACCGACTCCGAGCTCGTCCAGCGCGCCCAGGCCGGCGACAAGGGCGCGTTCGACGCGCTCGTGACCCGCAACGAGTCCAAGGTCTACGGGCTGTGCCTCAAGATGCTCGGCAACCCCGAGGACGCCGAGGACGTGCTCCAGGAGGTCTTCATCAAGGCCTACCAGTCGCTGCCCGGCTTTCGGGGCGACTCCGCCTTCTCCACATGGCTCTACCGCATCGCCACGAACGCCTGCCTCATGCGCATTCGGAAGAAGAAGCTTGAAACCGTATCGCTCGATCAGCCATCAGAAGACGACGGTGACGGCACTCGCGACGTAGCCGATTGGTCCCGCGATCCGGCCGCGGAGGTCATGAACGACGAGCTTCGGGCCGTGCTCGCGGAGCACATCAACGAGCTCGCGCCCGACAACAGGATCGTGTTCGTGCTCCGCGACATCCACGGGCTTTCGACGGAGGACACCGCCAAGGTCCTCGGGCTCACGACGCCGGCGGTGAAGTCGCGGCTGCACCGCGCACGGCTCTATCTCAGGGAGAGGCTCTCGGACTACTTCTCGCGCGGCGCGCTCGCCGCGTGAGGCGAACAGGGAACGGGGGGAAGGTCCACGTGATGCGTACGAACCTCGGCAGACTGTGTCTCGTGACGGCGTTTGTCGGCGCGCTCGCCGCGTGCTCCTGCGCCTCGCACGACGTCCGACTCATCCCGCGCGAAGTGCTCTTCGGGAACCCGACGAAGGCCGCGCCGAAGGTCTCGCCCGACGGCACGATGCTCGCCTACATCGCGCCGCTGGACGGTGTGCTCAACGTGTGGGTCAGGACCATCGGCGAGGACGACGACCGGCCGATCACGCGCGACGCCGACCGGGGCATCTTTCGCTACTTCTGGGCGGCGGACAACCGGCACGTCATCTACCTGCAGGACGCGCACGGGGACGAGAACTGGCGCGTGTACGCCGTGAGTCTCGCTGCGGGGGAGACGCGCGACCTCACGCCGTTCGAGGGCGTCCAGGTCGAGATCGTGGACCAGAACAAGCGCCACCCCGACACGCTCATCGTGATGATGAACCGTGAGGACCCGCACCTCCACGACGTGTACAGCCTGAACGTCGCGACCGGCGAGCTCACGATGGTCGCGAAGAACCCGGGGAACGTCGCGGGATGGGTGACGGACTACAATCTCAAGGTGCGGGGCGCGGTGGCGGCGACCGCCGAGGGCGGGTTCGACCTCCTCGTGAGGAAGACCGAGGCCGCCCCGTGGGAGAAGGTGCTGACCTGGGGGCCGGAGGACAACCTGAACAGCGGGCCCGTCGCCTTCACGAAGGACGGCGGGTCGCTCTACCTTCTCGACTCGCGGGGCGTGAACGCCGGGCGGCTCGTGAAGCTCGACCTCGCGACAGGCGCGATCGAGGTCATCGCCCAGGATCCGACGTACGACGTGAGCGACGCCATGGTGAACCCGGACACGCACGAGATCGAGGCCGTCGGGTTCACGAAGGAGCGCGACGAGTGGATCGTCCTCGACGGCTCGTTGCGCGCGGACTTCGAGGCGCTCCAGGCGCTCGACCGCGGCGACTTCAAGGCCTACAGCCGCGACCACGCCGACCGGACCTGGATCGTGGGGTACGTGAAGGACGACGGCCCCGTGTCGTACTACAGCTACGACCGCTCGACCAGGAAGGGCACGTTCCTCTTCGACAACCGGTCCGATCTCCGGGACTTCACCCTGGCCGCCATGGAGCCTGTCTCGTTTCAGTCGCGGGACGGCCTGACGATCCGCGGCTACCTCACCTGTCCGCCCGGCGTCCCGCGGCAGAAGCTCCCGCTCGTGCTGAACGTCCACGGCGGCCCCTGGTACCGCGATTCGTGGGGATACAACCCCGAGGCGCAGTGGCTGGCCAACCGCGGGTACGCGTGCCTCCAGGTGAACTTCCGCGGCTCGACCGGCTACGGCAAGGAGTTCGTCAACGCGGGCGACAGGGAGTGGGGCGGGAGGATGCACGACGACCTCCTGGATGCGGTTGCGTGGGCCGTGGGCCAGGGCATCGCGGACCCCGGGCGCGTCGCGATCATGGGCGGTTCGTACGGCGGATACGCCGCGCTCGTCGGCGCGACGTTCACGCCGGACCTCTTCGCCTGCGCGGTCGCCGCCGTCGCGCCGAGCAACCTCGTCACGTTCATCGAGACCGTGCCGCCGTACTGGTCGTCCATGCTGTCCGTGCTGCACAAGCGAGTCGGCGACCCCGTGACGGACAGGGAGTTTCTCGAGTCGCGCTCGCCGCTCTTCAAGGTGGACGCGATCCGCATCCCGATGCTCATCGCGCACGGGGCCAACGACCCGCGCGTCAAGCAGGCCGAGGCCGAACAGATCGTCGCGGCCATGAAGGCGAAGGGCATCGCCCACGAGTACCTGCTGTTCGAGGACGAGGGGCACGGGTTCGCCAAGCCCGGCAACCGGCTCCGCTACTACGCGGCGGCCGAGAAGTTCCTCGCCGCGAATCTGGGCGGGCGCTTCGAGGAGTAGCATGCTCGACTGCAAGGGGCTCCTGGAGGCTCTGTCGGCGTACGTCGACGGCGAGGCCGGCGAGGAGCTGAGGCTCGAGATCGAGGAGCATCTCCGGAGCTGCGTGAAGGCGCAGGCGATGCTGCACACCTTCCGCCGGACGATCGTCCTCCACCAGGTGGTCCAGGAGCGCATCGTGCTGCCGCCCGCGGCGCGGGCTCGGCTCCACGAGGCGCTCAGGAAGTGCCTTGAGGAGGACAAGCCGTAGGCGCGGACGACGCTCCCGAGAGCGTCGCAGCGAGCGTTGCCGTCCGACGGCGCGCAGGCGCGGCGAGCAGGACCGTTGTGGAGCCTCCGGTTCGGACCGGGGGCTCCACGTTCTTCGGGGCTCGCTGCGTCGCAAGCGGCCCAGAATCGCCGGACGGTCTTCCGCATCAGAATCCTCGCAGCCGACCGTAAGCACATCACTTAGGGAAGGAGGTGAAGCAGATGGAGCTCGTTCGTTGGAGGCCGAGAAGGGACCTGCCGGTCGTTGCCGAAGACATGGGCAGGGCGATGGACCGGCTGATCCGGAACTGGATGAGTCCCCTCTCCTTCTCCGAGTTCAGCTGGAGCCCGACCGTCGACATCCAGCTCACTCTGAGTGGCGTGCTGACCGTACGCGTTCCCAAGGCCGAGACGGCGAAGGCGAAGAAGGTCGAGATCTCGTAGGGCCTGTCTCTCGGTCCGAACAGACGGAGGCCGACGCGGCAGCATGGTGGGTGGACAACGTGAGTGCGCCGGCCTTGGTGGGGGCGGCCTCGTGCCGCCCCCACCGCTTTGGCGGGCGGGTCGCGCGGCCGACCGCGGCGGGGCTCGCCGCGTGACGAGGCCCCGCCGGAGACTTGCCACGCCGCGGCCGATGTGGTAGCCATTCGGTCACCCAGGAGGAGCGATGGCGTCGGCAATGCGCGAGGGTGGTCGGCTGGTCGTCGTGGGCGGCGTGGCCGCGGGCATGAGCGCGGCGAGCCGGGCGCGGCGGCTGCGTCCCGACATCGAGATCGTGGCGGTCGAGAAGGGCGACGACGTCTCCTACGGGGCGTGCTCACTGCCGTACTTCATCGCGGACGTCGTTCCGGAGCGGGACGCCCTCATCGCGCACGACGCCGCGTTCTTCCGCCGCGAGCGCCGGATCGACGTCCGGCTCCGCACGGAGGCCATGGCGCTCGATCCGCGAAAGCGGACCGTGACGCTGCGCGCGTCCGAGGGCGAGCAGGCGCTCGCCTTCGACGCGCTCGTCATCGCCACGGGCGCCCGGGCCGTTCGAGTGCCCCTGCCCGGCGCGGACCTCGACGGCGTGTTCACGCTCAGGACGCTCGAGGACGGCGAGGCGCTCAAGCGGCGCGTGTCGCAGGGCGCGCGGCGCGCGACGATCGTCGGCGGCGGGTACATCGGCCTCGAGATGGCCGAGGCGCTCGCCGCGCGCGGGCTCGCCGTGAGCGTCGTCGAGCTTCTGCCGTCGCTCCTGTCCACGTACGACGCGGACATGAGCGAGCTCGTCGAGCGGAAGCTGCTCGACAAGGGCGTCGAGGTCCGGAAGGGAACGAAGGTGGAGGGGTTCGAGCCGGGCGCGGACGGCCGGAGCGTCGGCTGCGTCCTCGCCGGCGGGCAGCGGCTTCCGGCGGACCTCGTTCTCGTGGCCGTCGGGATCCGGCCGGCGTCGGAGCTCGCGCGCGCCGCCGGCATCGAGACGGGCCCAAGCGGCGCGATCAAGGTCGACGCGCGGCAGGTGACGAGCGAGCCCGCGGTCCTCGCCGCGGGAGACTGCTGCGAGGCCATGCACGTCGTGACGCGACGCCCCGCGTGGATCCCCCTCGGCACGACGGCGAACAAGCAGGGGCGCATCGCCGGGGAGAACGCCGTCGGGGGGAACCGCGCCTTCGGCGGCATCGCCGGCACGAACGCCACGAAGGTGTTCGATCTCGAGGTGGCCGGCACCGGGCTCTCGAGCGAGGCCGCGCGCCGCGAGGGGCTGGACGCCGACTCGGTCAGGATCGCGGCGCCGTCGCGCTCGCCGGCGTACCCGGGCGCGTCGCCCATCGCGGTCAAGCTCGTCTTCGAGCGCGGCAGCGGCAGGCTCCTCGGCGGGCAGATGGTCGGCCGCGAGGGTGTCGCCAAACGCATCGACACGATCGCCGCCGCGCTCCACGCGGGCATGACCGTCTCCCAGCTCGCCGACGTCGACATGAGCTACGCGCCGCCGTTCTCCCCGGTGTGGGACCCGGTCCTCGTCGCGGCGTCGGAGGCGCAGAAGAAGACAGGCCGATGATCCTCTCACGGCGCCGCGCCCGCGGCGCGCCCTCGCCCCGCCCGGTCCGGTTCTTGCTCCGCTGTCCTGCGATGAGAGCGCATCCGAAGCTCGTTACCATGGCGCTCGTCTGCGCGCTCCAGCTCTCCTGCCTCGTCGGACCGGCGTCCGCCTCGTGGCGTACCGACGTCGACTCGCTCCACGCCGCCGCGGAGAGGAGCTTCACTGCGGGCGAGTACCGACGGGCGGCGGCGCTGTACGCGCGGACGGCCGAGACCATCGCCGCGAACAACGGGACCACGGACGTCTATCTCTCGAACATGGCTGCGCGTTCGCGGTTTCTCGAGGGGCGATCGCTGGAGAGCCTCAAGCGCTGGGACGAAGCCTCCGCCGCCTACGGTAACGCTCTCGTCGCTCTCCCCGTCATCTCGGACGCCATCCGCGTGCGTCTGGCCCGATGCCGCTTGGAGAGCGGCGATCTCGAGGCCGCGGTGTCCACGCTCAGGGAGGTGCTGAGCGACGGCGTCACAACGAGCTTCGATCTCCAGGCGCTCGAGTCGCTCGGTGACGCGTATCTCGACGCTGGGGACGCGACGTCGGCTCTGCGATGGTACGAGGAGATGCTCGAGGCCGCCGCCGACGGCGACCTCGCGAAGGCGCTCTACAAGATCGGCCTTGCCCACGAGGAGCTGGGCGAGACCGACCGGGCGCTCGAGCGCTACGCCACCGCCGTGACGGCCCACCCGAGCACGGCGGGCGCCCGCGACGCGCTCAAGCGCGGCCGCGCCGTCTCGCGCTCGTTCACCGACCGGTACCACCAGGGGCTCGTGGCCTACCACGATGGGAGGCTCCGCGACGCCGCGGAGTTCTTCACCCACTACCTCAAGCACGACGCGGGCGAGTTCGCGGCGCAGGCCGCGTACCACCTGGGCCGGTGCCAACAGCGCCAGGGCAACTTCCGGGGGGCGGCCCGGGAGTACGAGCGGGCCGTCGAGCTGGGGGCGGAGGGGGGGTACGCCGACCTCGCGTGGTCGAAGCTCGCCTTCTGCCTCAGGCGGTTGGGGCGCATCGACGAGAGCGTCGCCGCGTACGACAGGTACGCCGCGCTGTACGCGGACCGGATCGGGACGGCGCACATCCTCTGGGAGAAGGCGCGCCTCCTGGAGGAGGAGCAGCGCTGGGACGAGGCCCGGGACGCATTCAGCGCCTTGGCAGACAGGTATCCGTCCTCGGAGCGCGCGGGCGACGCGCTCTTCCGCGCAGGGCTGTGTCTCTACAAGCTGGGGAAGTACCGCGAGGCGGCGGCCGACTTCGCCACGCTCTACGCGAGCTCGACCGGCGCGCGGGCCGCGAGAGCGCTCTACTGGGTCGGGAAGGTCGACGAGCGGTTCGGGCGCATCGACAGCGCGATCGAGCGATACCGCGAGGCGGCGGGCGCGGCGCGCGACTCGTTCTACGGGAGGCGGGCGCTCGAGCGGCTGGCCTTCCTGGAGGACGGTCGTCCGGAGCCTGCGACATCCCCGCAGCCGGCGACGCTCGCGTCGCGCCCGCCCGGCCTGCCGTGGAGCCAGGAGCGGCGGGACTTCGCCGCGTGGCTCGCGGAGTGGCACGAGCGCGTCTACGTGCCCGGCGTGAGCGCCGCGATGCGCGAGCGGCTCTCCGAGGACCCCACGTTCGTCAGGGCCGACCACTTCCTCTGCCTTCACATGCCGGGGCCGGCCGCCGCGGAGCTGTCGAAGCTCGAGGCCGGGTTCGCCTCCGACCCGAGGATGCTCGACGTGCTCATCGGGTACTACGAACGCAACGGCTTCCACCGTCGCGCGATCCGGTTCGCGGAGCGGATGCTCAGGCTCTCGCCGGCCGACGAGATCAGCGACGCGCCGGTCTACCTGCGTAGGAAGATCTGCCCGGCGCACTGGCGCGATGTCGTGGTGCGGGAGTGCGCGAAGCGCGGCGTGGACCCGAGCCTGTTCTTCTCGCTGATCCGTCAGGAGAGCCTGTTCGAGTCGGTCGCGCGCTCGGGCCCGGGCGCGCGCGGGCTCTCGCAGATCATGCCGGAGACGGGCAAGTGGATCGCGAGGCGCCTGGGCCACAGGGGCTTCGCGGTGAGCCGGCTCAACGATCCGGAGACGAACATCGAGTTCGGCGCGTACTACCTGTCGCAGCAGCTTGCGGACTTCGACGGCGACGTGCTGCGCGCGCTGGCCGCGTACAACGGGGGGCCGGGGAACGTGAAGCGGTGGTGGAACTACGGCGGGACGGGGGACTCGGACGTCTTCTTCGAGGATATCGGCTTCGCCGAGACCAGAGACTACGTGGAGCGCGTGTACCGCTATTCCGGGATCTACCGCGAGATCTACGGAGGCTTCGGGAACTAGACCGTCTAGGCCTGCCCGCTCCCCGGGGCGCCGCCGTGCTTCTTCCTGTAGTCCTCGATCGCCTTGTGGAGTGCGTCGGCCGCGAGGTTCGAGCAGTGCATCTTCTGAGGGGGCAGGCCGTCCAGCTCCGTCGCGACCGTCTCCCTCGTGATCGTCATCGCCTCGTCGAGCGTCTTCCCCTTCGCGAGCTCCGTCACCATGCTGCTCGTTGCGATCGCCGAGCCGCATCCGAAGGTGCGGAACCGGATGTCCTTGATGCGGTCGTTCTCGACCTGGATCTGGATCTCCATGAGGTCGCCGCACACGGGATTGCCCTCGACCCCCACGCCGTCAGGATGCTCGAGCTCGCCCACGTTCCGCGGGTTCCTGAAGTGATCGAGCACCTTGTCGCTGTAGACCGGGGGCATGTGGCGCGGCTCCTTTCCCTGAGGCCACCGGCCATCTTAGCGCTGCGCCGGGCCGCAGTCAAGGAGCCGCCGGGAGCGGGGGCCGCCTTGCCGCCGCGCGGGCGGCGTGCTATCATGGCCGCCCGCGACGGCCACGGGGCCCGCCCGCGGCGCTCTCTCCGGAGGAAGGTGTGCGGATTCTCCACGCTCTGATGTTCGTCCTCGCCTGCGCGGCCTGCGCGTTCGCGCAGCAGCCCGTCATCTCCGCGATGTCCGACCACGCGGGGCGGGCCGTCCGGGAGTTGTTCCGGAAGGACGACGCCAGAACGGCCGGGACGGCCGAGATCCTCGCGCGCCAGGACGTCGAGCGCTACGAGCTCGACGTGTGCGTGGATCCTCCCAGACGCCGCGTGTCCGGCGAGTGCGCGATCACCATGCGCGCGGGCGCGGACCGCCTCACGCTCGTGCTGAACGAGGGGCTCGCCGTCACGACCGTGCGGGCGGCGTCCGGCGCGGCGCTCGCCTTCGTCCGGGACGGCAGGACGATCAGCGTGCTGCTGCGCGGCGTGCCGGAGGGGCCGGTGAGGGTGGTCCTTCGCTACCAGGGCACGGTCGCCGCGGGGGGCGGCATCCTCGCCAATCCCGGGCTGCTGTACCTGGGCGGCGAGTCGGCCTGGTATCCGATGAGCGAGGCGCACGATCCGGCCACCATGCGGATCGTGCTGCGATACCCGGACGAGTACTCCAGCGTGTGCACGGGCATGCTCGTCGGCATGGCGATGCCGTCCTCGGACGGGCGCTGCAGCGCGGGCGACATCTGGGAGTCGGCGGAGCCGCTCGCCGCGGCATCCGCGGCCGTCGGCCGGATCGGGAACTCGTTCGGAGTCTGGGGGAACGTGTTCCTCGGATACCACTGGTACGTTCCCGCGCCCGGCGACACCCTCACCGGGGGATGGAAGCCCGACGTCCCGCCCGGCCCCGCGGGCGAGCTCAAGGGGCTCGTCGGGTATCTCGAGGCATGCTACGGCGGCTATCCGTTCAGGTGGCTCAACGTCCTCCTGCTGCCTCCGAACCTCGAGGGGTTCGAGTCCGCGGCCTCGGGAGCGGGGCTCATCGTCGTTCAGGACGTGGACGGTCTTGGACTGACCAGCGGCTCGTCCGCGCTCACGAGATGTTCGCTGGAGCTCGCGAGGAGCTGGTGGGCGTGCTCGATGGACGCGGGCGCGCTGGTCGCGGAGGGGCTGTCCGCGGCGGCCGAGGTGGACTGGCTCGAAGCCACCGGAGGCGACGAGGAGGCGCTCCGCCGGCGGGAGTTCCGCCGCGCGCAGTACGCGCGGGCCCTCTCGGAGGCCGGCGGCTCGGCACCGCTCAGCGCGTGCCTCGGCGAGTCCCCGTGCGATGACCGGCGCATCTGCCGTGGCAAGGGGGCGGCGCTCTTTGACATGCTCGAGCGCCTGATCGGGCGCGACGCGTACTGCCGCGCGCTTCGGGTGTTCGCCGAGCGGCACCGGGGCCGGACGGCGGGATTCCGCGACCTCGTCGCGGCCTTCGAAGAGGCCACCGAGCAGGACCTCAACTGGTTCTTCTACGAATGGGTCTACCGCGGCGACCTTCCCACGTACGTGCTGGACTACACGGTTTCCCACGTGAGGGGGCGGCGGTACCGCGTGCAGGGCACGATCAGGCAGGACGGGGAGATCTACCGGACGCCGGTGCCGCTGACCGTTGACCTGGGTCTGTGGTCGTACGACGAGGTCGTCGCGATCGAGTCGTCCGAGCAGCCCTTCGACTTCGTCGCCGAGAGCGAGCCGCTCAGGATCCTGGTGGACGCGGACGGCGTCCTTCCCGTGATCGAGAGCGCCGACAGGGCCCGTGCGCACTTCGAGCGCGGGAACGCGGCGAAGGCCGCCAACGACTGGGCGACGGCGGTGAACGAGTACGGGGCCGCGGCGTTCCTCGCGCCGCGCCAAGCGTCGTACCGCTACGCGTACGGCGAGGCGCTCGTGCGGTCGGGGCGGCTGACGGCGGGGCTCGAGGCGCTCGACGCGGCGGCTCGACTCGACCCCAAGAACGCCGGGCTCCGGCTCTGGCTCGGCCAGCTCTACCTTCGAGCCAACGCGCACACGGCGGCCCTCAGGCACCTCGACGCATACGTCTCGATGAAGAAGGACGACCCCATCGGCCACGCCACTCGGGCCATGGCGCTCGTCGGGCTTCGGCGGCTCGATGAGGCCCGGACGGGCATCGCTGCGGCGCGCCTTCTCGTTGCGAAGACAGGCAACCAGCCGCAGGCGCTCGAGGCGCTGCACCTCGCTTCCGGCAGATACCACGAGGCGGCGGGCGACAGGGCGGCGGCCGTCGCCGACTACGAGCGCGCCCTTCGCGCGAACCCGGTCTCCGACGAAGCACGGAAGAGACTGGCGGCAATCGAGGCGGGATCGCGCTGACGCGCCCGACTGGTTGAGCGCCCGCGGAGGCGGACGGCAGGCTCGCGCGCACGACGAGGACCTGGAGCACAGGGAGATCTGAACCCAGATGAAGAAGCACTTCTTCAGCGGCATCCAGCCCAGCGGGCGGCTTCACATCGGCAACTACCTCGGCGCGATCTCGCAGTGGATACGGCTCCAGGAGCAGTATGAGCCCGTGTTCGGGATCGTGGACTACCACGCGATGACGGTGCGGTACGCTCCGCAGGAGCTGCCGGGCCGCGTTCTCGATGCCGCTGCGAGCTACCTCGCCGCGGGGCTCGACCCTTCGAAGAGCATCCTCATGGTGCAGTCGCAGGTGAAGGAACACACGGAGCTCGCCTGGGTCCTCGACTGCGTGACGCCCATGGGGAGGCTTGCGCGCGTACCGACGTTCAAGGAGAAGGTCAGGCAGAACCCGGACAACGTGAACATGGGGCTCTTCGCCTACCCCGTGCTCATGGCGGCGGACATCCTCCTATACAAGTCGGAGATCGTCCCGGTCGGCGACGACCAGGTGCCGCACCTTGAGTTCGCGCGGGAGGTGGCGCGCCGGTTCAATGCGGTCTTCGGCGAGACCTTCCCCGAGCCGAAGGAGGTTCTCGGTGAAGGCGCCCGCGTGCAGGGGCTGGACGGCGCGAGCAAGATGAGCAAGAGCCTGGACAACTGCCTATATCTCGACGATCCGGACGACGTCATCGCGAAGAAGCTGTCCACGGCTCCCACGGACCCGGCGCGGATCCGCCGAACCGACGTCGGCAACCCCGACGTCTGCAACATCATGAGCTACCACAGGATCCTGTCCACGCCGGATGAGGTCGAGGCGTGCGCGAAGGGCTGTCGGACCGCTTCCATCGGATGCCTCGACTGCAAGCGCATCGTCATCACGCACGTTCAGGAGCTCGTCGGGCCCATCCGCGAGAAGCGTGACGCGCTGCTTCGCGCCCCTGACGACATCCGCGCGGTCCTGCGCGACGGCTCCGAACGGGCCCGCGCAGTCGCAAGAGCCACGATGGACGAGGTCAGGTCCAGGATCGGCGTGATCCTCATCTGATCGGTTCGACCTACCCACGGACGCGCAACGCGCAGCAGGGAGACGCGATGGAGCGGCACATCTTCCGTGAGTACGACATCAGGGGCGTCGTCGACCGCGATCTGACCGAGGATGTCGTTCGGAACGTCGGCAGGGCGTTCGGAACCCATCTCAGGCGGCGCGGCGGTCGGGCGGCCCTCGTCGGGGGAGACGTGCGCCACTCGACCGAGCGGTTCCGCCGCGCGCTCACCGAGGGGCTGCTCTCGACGGGCATCAACGTCGTGGACGCAGGGGTCGTGCCGACGCCTGCCTTCTACTTCGGGCTGCACGAGCGCGCGGTGGACGGCGGCGTGATGATCACAGGCAGTCACAACCCGCCCGACATGAACGGGCTTAAGCTGAACGCGGGGACGGACTCGATGTACGGGGCGGAGATCCAGGAGCTCTGGCAGATCGCCCAGCGCGGCGACTTCGAGAGCGGCCGCGGAACCCGCACGGAGACCGCCCTTCTCGACGCGTACAAGGACGCGATCCGCTCCAGGATCTCGCTCGCCCGGCCGCTCAAGGTCGTCGTCGACGCGGGAAACGGCTGCGCGGGCCTCGTCGCCTGCGATCTCATCAAGAGCCTCGGATGCGAGGTCGTGCCGCTCTATTGCGAGCCCGACGGCGACTTCCCCAACCACCATCCGGACCCGACCGTCCCGGAGTACGTGAAGGACCTCATCGCGGCCGTGGTGCGGCACAAGGCGGACGTGGGCATCGGGTACGACGGCGACGCGGACCGCGTGGGCACGATCGACGAGAAGGGCGAGATGGTCTTCGCCGACAAGGTCCTGGCCCTCCTCGCGCGGGAGGTGCTCGCGGCGGGCCCCGCCGAGATCGTCTTCGACGTCAAGTGCTCGCAGGCGCTCATCGAGGACATCGAGGCACACGGCGGGAAGCCGCTGATGTGGAAGACGGGGCACTCGCTGCTCAAGCGGAAGATCAAGGAGACCGGCGCGCCCATCGGCGGCGAGATGAGCGGGCACATGGTGCTCGCCGACGGCTACTACCCGTTCGACGACGCGATCTACGCTTCCTGCAGGATCCTCCAGATGTTGTCGCGGGCCGCCGCGCCGCTCTCCGAGCTCGTGGCGACCATCCCACGGTACCACTCCACGCCCGAGATCCGCGGCGAGACGAAGGACGACGCGACGAAGTTCGAGATCGTGCGGAAGGCCGTGGAGTACTTCAGGTCCCATCACGACGTCATCGACGTGGACGGCGTGCGCATCCAGTTCGGCGACGGCTGGGGGCTCGTCCGGGCGTCGAACACGCAGCCCGTCATCGTCATGCGCTTCGAGGCCCGGACTGAGTCCCGCCTCAGGGAGATCCAGGCGCTCGTCACCGGGAAGCTGCGGGAGTTCGGCGAGATTCGCCTGTGAGCGCGGGGGGGACCTTCGTAGCCGTCCGGTCCCCTTCCCACGGGCACGGATGCGGGGCGAATACCCTCCGGCCTTCGCCGTCCAAGGAGTTCACCGGGCGCCATGCCTGAGCCCGATTCCAAGGAGCGAGACGCGGAGCTCGTGCGAGCGAGCCAGGCGGGTGACCGCGGGGCGTTCGACCTGCTGGTGGATCACTACAAGGAGCTGGTGTACGCCGTCGCCTATCGTTTCGCAAGAGACCCCGACCTCGCCATGGACCTGTCGCAGGACGTGTTCGTTCGCGCATACCGTGGGATCAAGACCTTCAAGGGGCGGTCGAGCTTCTCGACCTGGCTCTACAGGATCGCCATCAACACCTGCATCGATCACACGCGTCGCCGCTCACGTTCCATCGAGCCGCACACGGTGCCGGAGGAGGTCGCAGACTACGCGGACAGCGAACCGGCCACGGCCCACCGCGCCGTGGGCCCGGACGGCCTGGCACTCTCGTCCGAGCTGGGTGAGCAGATCCAGCGCGCCGTCGACGCGTTGCCGTCGTATCACAAGTCCGTGTTCGTGCTGTACGAGATCAGGGGGTTGTCGTACAAGGAGATCGCGGACGTTGTCGGGTGCTCGATCGGTACGGTGATGTCTCGCCTCCACTACGCGAGGAAGAAGCTGCGGACGATGCTCAAGCCGTACGTGGAGAACGGACTGGATGCCGGCGCAGAGAAGGACAGGGACGCATGATCGGTTGCTATCGCTTCAGCAGATGGCTCACGGCGTACGCGGACGGAGAGCTCGGCGAGCGACGCGCGCGCTCCGTCGAACGGCATGTCGCCCGCTGCGCCCGCTGCGCCCGTGAGCTTGACTCGATCCGCGCGTCTGGTAGAATCCTGAGCAGGGTCGGCGTGCCGGCGGCGACGCCGGAGCGGTGGAACGCGTTCCGCCGCGGTCTCTCGCAGGCCCTGGACGGCGTCGATCGGGAGGCCAGGCGCGCGACGCGGCCTCGGGAGCTCAGGCCGCCGGAGCCGGCCGTGCGGCGACCTGCCTTCGCGTTCGCCGTCGCCTGCGCGGCCCTCGTCATTGCGGTGGCCGCCGTGGGGCAACGGGGGCTCCTGTCGTTCGGTCGCTGGGGCGGCGGCAACGAGTGCATCGTCGACAGCATCGAGACGTACGCCGCGGGTTCCACGCCCATGTTCTTCACCTCCGAGGACCCCAGGATGACGGTCATCTGGGTGTTTTCGGAGGAGCCCGGAGCAGGGAGCGCTCGCCAGTGAGCGCGGAGGCCATGACGAAGACCGCGATCATCCTGCCTGCTGTTCTCGCGCTGCTCGCGCTTGCCCCGCTCCCGGTCACGGCGAGGGACGAGGTGCTCATCGGCGTGACGTCGATCTCGGCGGCGTCGGCGGTCGCAGCGGGTGGGCCCTCGTCCGCGCCCGTCGTGGACCCGCGGCTCTCCCAGTTCGCCAAGAATCTCCGCTCGCTCTTCGCGTACACGAGATACTCGTTCCTCGGCAGGTCGGAGGTCCGGGCGCGGTTCGGCGGGACCGCCGCCATTCAGCTGCCTGAGCGCTTCTCGCTCGAGGTGCAGCCCGAGCCGCCCAAGCAAGACAGCGAGGGCAGGATCGAGATGACGATCAGCCTGCTTCGCGAGGGCGAGCAGGCCCGAGGTGGGCCGGCGCCGGGTCGCGGACACCCCGAGGCCGAGGTCGTGCTCCGCACGAGGATCCGCCTCGAGAACGGCGGGACCGTGTTGCTCGGCGGTCCGCCGATCGCGGGAGGCGTGCTCATCCTGGCTCTCACCGCGCGCACCTGATCGGTCGCGGTGAGAGCCGGCGCGACGCGCGCCGGGGATCAGCAGACGCGTCGGCGTCGGGCCGGGCTCGAGGAGCCCGGCCCGCGCGCGTTGAATGAGCACGCATCGCTCCCGTCTAACGGCATCGCGTTGCAACGGTGCGGACGGAGAACGGCAGACGGAAGACTCGAGTCCGCGCGCTCGCAAGGGAGGTGGAAGACGATGGGACGTTTGCTATCGATGTGGAAGCTGCCGACGCTGACTGCCGTCGCGCTTGCCTCCGCCGTCGCGGTCGCCGCCGGTGCGACCGTGGTGGAGGAGGACTCAGGGAGCGCCCAGCCCGAGAGGGTCGAGGGCGCTCCCGCCGCACAGAGGATCGTTCCCACGCCGGAACCCTGGTGGCCGGACGCCCGCGACTGGAGGGACTGGGATCAGTCGGACGCTCCGAGGATCAGGGTGTGGGTCGACCGCGGCGAGTGGGCGACCTACGAGCCCGGAGACCGCATCGCCGTGTACTTCCGTGTCGACCGTCCCTGCTACGTCACCATCCTGAGCTACACCACGACAGGTGATGTCGAGGTGTTGTTCCCGTCGGCCTGGACGGGATCGGGCTTCGTCCGCTCGCACGAGGTCCATCGGATCCCCGACAGCCGTCGCTACTCGCTGCGCGTGGCGGGTCCCCCGGGCGTCGAGACCATCGTCGCGTACGCGCACGACGGCGCGTGGCCGACGGGGTGGGCGACGCCATGGGCGTTCAGGGCATCGGCGTCGTTCCACCCGCGTGCCGCGGGAGGCCGGGACGTCGGGCGCGGCCCAGGGGCCGTCATCATCGACCCGCCCGGGCCGCAGGGGCGCGGGCGAGGCCGCGTCGTCGTTGAACCGCGCTGGTGGCCCGCGCCGCCGGGTTGGGCGGATGCTCCCTCCCGGTGGTCGTATGACGAGGTGAGCTTCTACGTCTCGTCCGCTCGCTGGGACGTATCGCCGTGGCCCCGACATCGCGGCCCGTCGCTGTGGGAGCAGTTCGAGATGTGGCGCTGCTCCGACGAGTTCCGGCGCGAGGTGCGCGCACGAGGCGACGCGGTCGAGGTCGCGATCCGCTGCATCGAGAGCGCGAGCGGTCGGCCGACGACGATCGTCGGGCGCGCTGTCGCCGAGGACGGCGGCGACAGCAAGACGTTGTTCCGCCTCGACGCGAGCGGGAGGCGCGGCGACGCCCCTGAGCGAGGGCGGGCCTACGCGGCTCACATCGAAGGGCTGCGCGTCGAGATCGAGATCCTCGACGTCGAGCTGTCTCGCAGGGAGCGCGACGGGAGCCGGCGCATCGAGTGGATCCGCTTCGACGTGCGGGCGTCCGCGAACTGATGATGCGTCGTGCCATCGCCCCGCGGCGGCGCCGCGACGGACGACACGACGACGAGAGGAAGGTGCGTGAGACATGAGGGCCATTGCGAGAGCGGTCGCGCTCGGATGCCTCGTGTCGCTGACGGCGGCGGCCCTCTCAGGGTGCATCGTATGGGAGCGTCCCTGGTGGTCCGACTGCCCGCCGCGCACGGCGGCGTTCCACGTGTACGTGTACGACTACTACTCCGGCGTGCCACTCCCGTGGGCGGGCGTGGAGCTCTATCGCGAGAGCTGGTGGAGCTGGAGCTATCTCGGGACGTGGTCGGTGAGCCCGTACGGGTACGCGTTCGTCAGCGGGGGGTACCTGGGCTGCGACGGCGGCGGCTATGACAGCAGAGCGTTCCGGATCGTGGCGTTCGCGCAGGGGTACTACACCGAGTCCTGCACCGTCTCGGTGGACTACTACAGCCCTTCGAGGACCGTGCGGTTCTACCTGGCTCCGTGGCCCCTCGCCGTAACGCGTGAGGGCGAGCGTGCTCCCGAGCTTCCCGAGGGAGAGGGCCCGCCGGACAGAGTGAGGATCGAGGCGGCGCCGTTGGAGTGATCGGCGATCCTGCAGAGCGCGTCGCAGCCCGTGGGAAGGCCATCGGAGCACGCGCTCGAAAGAGGCCGGTGCGGAATCCCCTCCCGCGCCGGCCTCGTCGTCTGCAGGCCCGCCGCCCCGGGGCGGGTCGCGCGAGGGCTATCGGGCTGCGAGCGAGGTGAGGAGCTCGCGAAACCGGAGCGCCTTCTCGTCCCAGCCGTTCGGCACCGCGATCCGTTCGCGCACGACCGCGCGCCGCCGCCGGTCGTCGAGCGCCGCCATCACGGAGTCGGCGAAGGCGTCGGGCTCCGAAGCGATGTAGACGATGTCTCCGTGCCGCTCGACCTCCGCAGAGAACGGTGTCGAGACCACGTTGAGTCCCATCGCCGCGTACATGTACAGCTTGTTGGGGTTGATCGCGGCCGTTCTCGCGCTCCTCGCGAACGGCGCGATGCCGACGGACGCCTGCGCGAGCAACGCGGGCAGCGCATCGTAGGGAACGCGACCCGTGAAGAGGACCCTGTCCGGGAACCGCGCCTCGAGGCGCTCCTTCCACGCGAGGGCCACGTCGAAGACCCTGCCGACGAGCACGAGCCCGACGCTGCGGCCCGATTCCGCGAGCCTCTCGAGCAGGCGCGCCACGAACGCCGGGTCGATCCTGTCGTCCACCGAACCCACGTAGGCGACGAGGTCGTCGCATGCCGCGAGCGTGCTCCCAGCGACGCCGGCGGGCGGCGACACGTCGCGCCGCCCGTCGAACGTGTCGAGGTCGACGCCGTTTCCGATGACGACACCGCGGCCCGCGACGCGGTGAAGATGCTCGGACGACGCCACGACCTCGCTCGCCAGCCCGACGAGGCGGCGGAACATGGCCTCGGCCCGCTCGCGACAGGCAGGGTAGAACTCGGTGTGCAGGTCGTTGAGGTCGTACACGACCGGGACGCCGCGGGCCCGGAGGTCCGACGCCGCGGGGGCCATCCAGATGTTCGAGCACACGGCCACGTCCGGCGCGAAGCCGCCGGCGAGGCGCCCCACGATCGCGCGCCCCAGGACGCCGAGGGCCGGGGACAGCGACCTCAGAAGCGCGGACCGTGCGTCAGGCTTCGGCAGCGCGAGGGAGCGGTACCTCACGTTGGGGCAGGCCGCGTCGCGGCGCGTCACGAAGCTGTTCTCGTCGGCCTTGAGGTTCAGCGGGGAGAGGAACAGCACCTCCCAGTCGCGCGGGAAGCGGCGGACGATCAGGTGCTTCCGCGACACCTGGGAGAGCCACTGGATCTCAGAGAGGTAGAGGACCTTCACCGTGGAGTCCCCGGCTCACGTTCCACGCTGCGAGACCGCGCGACCACGGAGTCTAGCCCCGACCGCGCGGCGGCACAACACCCGAACTGCGTCCCTTCAGCTTGCGGTTTGATTCCCGCCGCGCGCGGAGCGATAATGCCGCGCGTGTCCATCGGTCATCGCGCACCAACGGAGCGGGAGGCGCAGCATGGAACTGGCAAGCGTGAGGCTCGGCTGCCCGGAGGGCGTCGGGATCATCCTCGGGCAGTCGCACTTCGTCAAGACGGTGGAAGACCTCTACGAGGCCGTGGTGACGTCGGGGCCGGGGCTCCGGTTCGGGGTCGCGTTCGCCGAGGCGTCCGGACCGTGCCTCGTGAGGCGCGACGGGAACGACGAGCGCCTCAAGGACGTCGCGACCTCCATCGTCGAGCGCGTCGGCGCCGGGCACACCTTCGCGATCGCGCTCGAGGGCGGGTACCCCATCAACGTGCTCAACGCCGTCAAGGGGTGCCAGGAGGTCTGCTCGGTCTTCTGCGCGACATCGAACCCCGTCGAGGTCGTCGTGGCCTGCACCGCCCAGGGGCGTGGCGTTCTGGGGGTGATCGACGGGTCATCGCCGAAGGGCGTCGAGAGCGACGCGGACGCCGCGGAGCGGCGGTCCCTGCTCAGGGCCATCGGCTACAAGCGGTAGGCGATCAGGGCTGCGGGCCCGGCGGGCTCACCGGGCCGAGTAGGAACGGATCAGCCTCTTGGCGTCATCGAGCATCTCGCGTGGGATCATGACCTCGGTCCTGGCCGGCTCGGTCTCGGCGGGGCTCAGCTCGTTGCTGAGGAAGCACGGGATGCCGCTCTCCTCGAGCAGCTCCCGGATCTGCCCTATGTGGTCCTCGTCGTCCGACGTATCGATGACGACGAGTCCCTCACGCGGGAGGTCCTGCTCGTCGTCATCGTCCGGCGCGTCGGCGCGCGCGTGCGCGACCTTCGTCACGAGAGCGACCTTGCAGCGGGGACACACCTCGAGCACATCGTCGTACTCGCACTCGCACTCGGGACAGACGGCCACGATGCTCACCTCCGAGAGACGTCACACGACTCCTGACCCGCTCGCGTAGAATACCATCAGCGATGCGAGACGTGTCAACACAATCTTGACGAGCGGGAGAGCGAGGTCGCCGCGGGTTCGTTCCTCGCGAGCGAGCGGCTCGACAGACCTCGGAGCGGAGGCGGCTCAGGTTGACTCGGCGGTCGCCGTGGACTAGCATCTCGACTCCGGACGGCGGTGGCGGTTCGGACGACGGACGGAAGGAGGGGATGATACCGTGGTGAGAAGGTGGATGGCACTCCCGACGGCTCTCGCGCTCTGCGCGGCGTGGGCGGTCGTGGCCCGCGCGGCGGACGGTGAGCCGCTCTTCCACATGGCGATCCTGAGCGACAGAACCGGGGGCCACGTGCCCGGCATCTACGAGCGCGTCATCGACGAGATCAACCTGCTGGATCCCGACATCGTCGTGACCGTGGGCGACCACATCGAGGGGTACGGCGAGGACTACGACCGGGCGAGGGCCGAGTGGGACTCCCTGCTTCCGGTCATCCGGGGCCTGCGGGCGCCGGTCCACATGACACCGGGCAATCACGACATCTGGAGCGACGACGCCGAGGTCGTCTACGTCGAGAAGACCGGGCAGCAGCCCTACTACTCGTTCGACTACAGAGGCGTTCACTTCATCATCCTGGATACGGCCCGGCTGAACGCCTCGGCCGAGGTGGTCGGCCCGCAGCGCGAGTGGCTGGAGGCCGACCTCATGGCGAGTGCCGGCGCGGCGAGGACATTCGTCTTCTTCCACAAGCCGTTCTGGGAGCGGACGCTCCCCGCCGGCGAACCGGACCCGCTGCATGACCTCTTCGTGCGATACGGCGTGGACGCCGTCTTCAACGGGCACTACCACACGACCATCACCGATCGGTTCGACGGCATCGACTACGTCGTTGTGGGAAGCTCGGGGGGCGGGATGGGGCGGGACGACTCGGTCGTGCGAGGGCAGTTCTACCAGTTCGGCTGGGTGAGCGTGCGTCCCGACGGGCACCAGATCGCGATCGTGGGTCTGGGGAGCATCCATCCATTCGGCGTCGTCTCGCTCGCGACTCGCGATGAGATCGCGCGGATCGAGCGCGATCAGGTGACCGTCGCCGCCGTTCCCGTGTTCGAGAACGCCTCGGTGCGGGCTCCGCTCGTGGTCTCCATCAGGAACGACTCCGGGGAGCCCGTGGACGATCTCTTGACGTGGACCGCCACGGACGGATGGACCGTCGAGCCAACCGAGGCGCGCGTGTCCGTCGCCCCCGGGGGCGCGGCGGAGTGCCGATTCACGGCGACGAACACAGGTGACCTCTACCCGCTGCCGAGGCTGTCGCTCAAGTACCCGCTGAGCGACGGCCGTCGGCTGGACGTGGATGTGCCCCTGCGGGCCGTGCGGACGGCGACAGCGGCGCGGTTCGAGCGTTCGCCCGTCATCGACGGCGCGATCGACGAAGAGGGGTGGGGGCGCGCGGCGGCGGTCTCGAGGCTGTTCCCGCCGTACGAAGAGACCGTCGAGGGCGAGACCAGGGTCCTGTTCGGGTACGACGACGCGAACCTGTACATCGCCGCCGACTGCGCGGAGCCGATCATGGACGCGCTGGCCGCCCGCGTCACCGAACGCGACGGCGCGGTGTACGGCGAGGACTGCGTCGGGTTCTTCATCCAGCCGAACCGCGACCACGGAACGGTGTACCAGATCTACTGGAACCCCGTGGCCACGGCGTTCGATCAGCGGATCGTCGTGGGCGGCGTCGGGGGCTACTCGGCGGACCGCGCGTGGGACGGGGAACACGAAGCGGCGGTCGCCCGGCTGGGCGACCGGTGGGTCCTCGAGGCGCGGATCTCCATGGATACGCTCGAAACGAGCGCGGCGCCGGGCGCGGTTTGGGGACTCAACTTCCGAAGGAAGCAGGCGCGGACCGGGGCGTCGGCAGACTGGCAGGTCCCGATCGACTACGACCCGAGCACGTTCGGCCGGCTCGTGTTGGAGTAGCACGGCCGCGGGGGCGCCTTGGCGAACACCCTCGATCTCATCGTGGTGGGGGGCGGCCCCGCGGGCTCGAGCTGTGCGCGGCGAGCCGCGGAACTCGGGCTCAGCGTACTGCTGGTCGAGCGCGAGCGCCTTCCGCGGCCGAAGCCCTGCGCCGCCGGGCTCTCCGCCCGCGCGCTCGCTCGGCTCGGCCCGGCTGTCGCGTCCATCGTGCACAAGGAGTTCCGCGCGATCGAGGTCGTGGTGGGCCGGCGCACGAAGCTCGTGTGGACGGGCGGAGAGAGCCTCATCTCGACGACGACGCGCCCCGAGCTCGACGCGATGCTCTTCGAGGCGGCGGCGGCGGCCGGCGCGCGGGCGGAGAGCGGCGTGGCGGCGGAGCTGGCCGGGACCGACGACGCGTCGGTCGGCGTGCGCGCGGGCGGGAGCCAGGCCGAGTGGCGCGCGCGGTACGTCGTCGCGGCGGACGGCGCGGGGGGGGCGCTCCGCGCGCGCTGTGGCGCGACGCCCCTCAGGCTGTCGAGCGCGATCTACGTCCGCGCCTTCCCGCCGGCGGGCGGCGACAGCGAGCTCGCGCGCGACAGGATCACGTTCGATCTCACCGGGCACCGCCGCGGGTACGGCTGGGTGTTCCCCAAGCGCGACCACCTGAACGTCGGCGTGTACACGCAGCTCCCCATGTCGAAGGACATCGCGTCCGCTCTGCGCGCGTTTCTGGCGGCGCGAGGGCTCGCCGCGTGGCGGACGGAGGGACCGTTCGCGTTTCCGGTGCCCGCGGGCCCGCGACGGGCGGAAGCGGCGGTCGGCCGCGTGCTCTTCGTCGGCGACGCCGCAGGGCTGGCCGACCCCGTCACGGGGGAGGGCATCTCCCACGCGATCGCGAGCGGACGGACGGCCGCGGAGTCAATCGCGACCGCCGTCGAGTCGGGCGCGGACGCTGGGGCGCTCTACGCGCGGCGCGTCTCCGCGGAGGTCCGCCCGGCGGTTCTCGCGCTCAGCGGAGTGGGAAACCTCCTCTACACCGCCGGCGCGCGCGTCGCCGACCGCGCGCTCTCGGCAGGGCCCTTGCGGAGGGCGTTTCTCTGGATGGCGCCTTCGGAGCGCGCGCGGGGGTGGCGCAGGGAGGCTCAGTGTCGAGAAGACCGCGGCTCGTCGTTCTGAGCAACGACGCACCTGACTCCTCCTACGGAGCGCGTCGCCTCGCCGGCGCGTTCGGCACGGCGTTCGACGCGACGATCGTCGAACCGCAGGGCGGGCTCGGCGCGCCGCGCGCGTGGCTGGCGGCGCGCGGGGCGGATGCCCTCGTCCTCTCCGGCAGCGAGCGGTCCGTGACGGCGAGGTTGCCGTGGATGGAGGAGGAAGGGGCGCTCCTCGTCGAAGCGGTCGCCCGTCGCCTCCCCGTGCTCGCCGTCTGCTTCGGCCATCAGCTGCTGGGACGGGCGTTCGGCGCCGAGGTCGTGCGCGAGGCCAAGCGCATCGGCCTGTACCACATCGAGCTTGTGGGCGGGGATCCGCTCTTCGCCGGACTCGGCCACCGCGCCCTCGTCCCGGAGCAGCACGGGGACCAGCTCGAGCGCGTCCCCCACGGCTTCGATCTCATCGCGACCTCCGACTACTGCGGCGTGCAGGCGATCCGCCGCGCGGGCCTTCCCGTCTACGGCGTGCAATTCCACCCATGCTACGGGGACGACGTCTTCGACGCGGACGACGCGTGGGAGGCGACGGGACTGCGCGGGCGGTTCGCGCACGACGGCGCGGACATCCTCGCGAACGCCGCGCGGATCTTCAGGGCGTGGATCGGGTGAGCGCGCGGCGTCCTCACGCGCGCAGGGCGTGTCCTGCGATCTTGTAGGCGAGGCGGGCCGCGGCGTAGTCGGACCGCGCGGAGTCCGGGGCCGGGCACAGCTCGACGACGTCCGCCGCGACGACGGCGCGCTCGGCGAACAGGGCCTCGATGAACGCGAGCGCCTCGTACCACAGGAGTCCGCCCGGGTCGGGCGTCCCGACGGCCGGCACCACCGACGGATCGAGACCGTCGAGGTCCACCGTGAGATACGCCGCGTCCGTGGCGACAGCGGCCAACGCGCGACGGATCCAGGGAGCGTCCGTGGCGGTCTCCGGGTACGATCCGCGCGAGGACGCGATCTCGCGCGCCGTGACCGCCGTGATGCTCCGGCGCCGGATGAGGTCGTCCTCCTCGGACGAGAACGCGCGGATCCCCACCTGCACGATCGGGAAGTCCGTGAGCAGCCTCCGCATCACGCACGCGTGATTGAGGGGCGAGCCTTCGTACTCGTTCCTGAGGTCCGCGTGCGCGTCGATCTGCACCACCGTGAGGGGGCCGCGGCCGCGCGCCACACCGCGCGCGGCGCCGACGGTCACGGTGTGCTCGCCCCCGAGCGCGAGCACGAACCGCCCGGCGCCCGCGTGCGTCGCGGCGGCATTCTCGATCCGCGCGACGACCTCCTCGGGCGAACCGGTTGCGTCGAGCGGCGGCAGCGTGTGGATGCCGCGGAAGCACGGCTCGTCGCGTTCTGTCTCGTCGAAGAACTCCACCTGCGCCGAGGCGGCGAGGATCGCGGACGGTCCGAGTCCCGTGCCCTTGCGGTACGTGGTCGTGGCTTCGTAGGGGATGGGGAGGACGACGACCCGCGCCCGAGCGACGTCGGCAGCCTCAGGGGGGAGGCCGAGGAACTCACCGCCCGTGTGCGGGGATGGCATGGCGTTGCCCTCGCGAGGAACGCGCAGAGGCGCGCGACCGTCGTCGATACGACGCGCCTCCGGACCCCGCGCCTAGTAGTGGAACGGCGGCACCACGAAGACCGCGGCGGTGAGGACCGTCGTCCACAGGCCGTTCTTGTCCCCGACGGCGGTCTGCGTGATGTTGCTCGTGCGCACGATCTCGTTGCTGATCCGCCAGTGCTCCTTCCGCTCGTCGTAGCTCGCGTCCGGATCGAACGGAACGCCGAGGATCGTCGCGAGCATCTGGGCGGCGAGGTCCTCCGCGTAGTCGCCGGCCGTGTCCTCGTTCTGCCCGAAGCCGTGGTGCTCGGAGAGGTAGCCGTGCTTGTGAGAGTCCTTCGGGCGGGCGACGCCCACGGACGCGGCGATGAGCCGATGCGGCTCGTTCGTCGCGTTGTCCGAGATGACCGCGAACACGATCTGGCCGGGGAGCAGTCTCTTGAGGCCTGTATCGCAACCGACGATCCTCGCGCCGGGTGGGAGAATGCTGGATACGCGCACGAGGTTGAAGTTGGCGATCTTCGCGTCCCTGAGGGCCATCTCGAAACTCGCCAGCTTCTCCTTGTGCTTGCCTGAGCCCTTCGTCAAGAAGATCTCGCAGGGGCCTCTCAACGTTCGTCTCCTCACGCGCTCCCGCCGGTCCGGGCCGCTCCGTCTCGGTGCCATCGTCGCGGCGACGCCCGACCGGCGGGAGACACGGCCTGCCGGAACGGAGCGGCGCTCGCCCGCGCGCACCACGAGAGGCGCGCGGCGCAAGGAGTATATGGTCGCGGTCCCCGGGTGTCAACGGGCCGCGCGGCGCGTTGACCGCGGCGGGACCGACGGGATATAGTCGCGGTCGGTTCGACGCACCTTCGGGAGGCGCAGCCGATGTGCAGAATGGTCGCTGCGGTGGGGAGCTTCGCGATGGCCGACGTCGTGGAGGGCGTCCGTGCCATGGCGACGAACGCGAACCCGGCGCACCAGCACGAGCTCTCGCCGCGCGCGGGCGCCTTCCTTCACGACTCCGGCTGGGGCGCCGTGTACCTGAGAGACGGCCATCTTGAGCGCGTTCGCAGCACCACGCCCTGCTTCGAGGACAGGCTCTTCGACGAGCTGGCGGGCGTGGAGACCGATCTCGCCGTCGTCCACGCGCGGCGCGCCAAGCACCCGAGGTCGATCGCGCCCGCCAACACGCACCCGTTCCTCGTGACCCACCGGGACGCCGTCTGGGCCTTCTGCCACAACGGAGAGGTTCGCGACACCTCGCAGCTCTCGTGGGACCCTTCGCTCGCTCCGGAGGGCTCCACGGACTCCGAGCGGCTCTTCCTACATGTGCTCTCGACGGTCGCAATGGACGGTCCGAGCGCGCCGGACGCCCTCGCCGCGACGCTCGGACGACTGCGGGACTTCACCTGCGTCAACTGCCTCGTCGTGAGGTCGCGGTCCGTGGTGTACGCGACGCGGCGTGAGCCCGGCAGCACGACGCCGAGGTACTACACCATGTGGCGGACCGACGGCCAAGGCCCGGCGGGGCCGTTCGCGGTGGTTTCGTCGGAGGTCCTCCCTTCGCCCGTCGGCGCGTGGACGCCCGTCGAGGACGGCTCTGCCTCGTTCCTCGCTTGTTCCGCGTGATGCCTCAGCGGCATCTCGCCCATGGCATCCCCCTCCGCGGCCGGCGGGGTGGTCGCTGCTGCGCCGCTGAGCGCTCGCTCATTGATTACCTATGCAATGTGTGCTATGATGAGAGGTCAGGAACAGCTCTCCGGGGGTGCGCGAGTCAACGGGAAGGAGCCGGATGATGAGGGTGGCGAAGCTGGCTCTTGTGATCTGCGCCCTGGCGCTGGCCGGGGCCGGCCGCGTCCACGGGGCCGGCCCGGAGGCGGCCCGGGTCCAGGCGCGCGCGGAGTTCGCATCGATGTCCGACTGGCAGCGGTTCGTCTCGCGGCCGGACTTGGACATCATGTCGTCGAAGCCTGGGCTGGGAGTGACCTTCGTCACCGACGCCGACCAGGTCGAGGCCCTCAGGTCCGAAGGGTATCGGATCGTCGTCGAGATCGAGGACATGGAGGCCTTCTACGCGAGCCGGATCCGCGGCCCGAACTTCGGCCAGTTCCACACGTATTCCGAGATGGAGGACTTCCTCGACGCGCTGCACGCCCAGTACCCATCCATCACGACCTCGCGGATCTCCATCGGCACGTCCATCGAAGGTCGGACGATCTGGGCCTTCAAGATCTCGGACAACCCGGACCTCGACGAGGACGAGCCGGAGATCCTCTTCGACGGGATGCACCACGCCCGCGAACCGATGTCGCTCGAGGCCCAGCTGCACTTCATGGAGTGGCTCACGCAGAACCACGGCACGGACCCCGAGGCGACGTTCCTCGTGGACAACCGCGAGATCTGGTTCATCCCGATCGTGAACCCCGACGGGTTCATCTACAACGAGACGACGAACCCCTCCGGCGGCGGGATGTGGCGGAAGAACCGGCGGGACAACCCGGGTTCGTCGTGCAAGGGCGTGGACCTCAACCGCAACTACCCGTACCAGTGGGGCGGGGTGGGGTCGTCCTCCGACCCGTGCAGCGAGACGTACCGCGGCGCGTCGGCGGGCTCGGAGCCCGAGGTCCAGGTCTACATGGACTTCGTCGCGGCGCGCGAGCTCATCGCGAACATCACGTTCCACTCGGTCGCCGGCATGGTCCTGTTCCCCTGGAGCTACACCAACTCGCACACGCCCGATGACGCGACGTTCCGCGCCATCGCGAACACGATGGCGCAGTCCAACGGCTACAGCACGGGCCAGCCGGGAGAGATCCTCTACAACTGCAGCGGCACCACCACGGATTGGCTCTACGGGCAGCACGCCGTGTGGGCGTACTGCGTCGAGGTGGGCGGGAGCGGCTTCTGGCCGGCGGAGAGCGAGATCGCCGGGCTCAACGCGGAGAACCTGTGGCCGCAGATCTACCTCACGCGCATCGCGGGGCTGTACGTCGCCGTGGCCGACAAGGCGCTCGCCGGCGGGAACGGGAACGGCAAGCCGGACCCCGGCGAGACGCTGAACCTCACGGTCGTTCTGGCGAACCAGAGCCTCATCGCGTCGGCCACGAACGTCGCCATGACGATCTCGACCGACGACCCGTACGTGCAACTCATCGACGCGTCCGCCGCGATCGGGACGATCGGTCCGAACTCGTTCGCGGGGAACGCGTCCGACCCGTTCGTGTTCTCCGTGGACCCGACGACGCCCGGCGGCCACTCGCTCGCGCTCAGCGTCCGGATCGAAGCGGACGGCTTCGCCATGCAGGAAACGCTCGTCTGGATGGTCGGCTCTCCGTGCACGCTGTTCTCCGATAACATGGAGAGCGGCATCGGCAAGTGGCACGAGAACGACGGGCGGTGGGGGCTCACGACCTCCAGCTACAGCTCGCCGACGCACTCGTACACCGACAGCCCGTCCGGCAACTACGTCAACGGCGTGAACACCTGGATCCAGATGGTGAATCCCGTCGACCTGTCAAACGCGACCTCGGCCGAGCTCTCGTTCAACCACCGCTACAAGACCGAGTACGGGTACGACTTCTGCTACGTTGAGGCGTCCGCCGACGGCGGCGCGACGTGGGGGCAGGTCGGCCCGAAGTACTCCGGGAACAGCGGGACGTGGGAGAGCGTGAGCCTGGCGCTCACCGGTTTCTGCGGGACGGCCAACCTCAAGGTGCGGTTCCGGCTGACGGCCGACTCGTACATCACGGACGAGGGGTGGTACGTCGACGACGTCAAGATCCTCGGGCCGTGCACGGGCAACGCGCGGCCGACCGCGCCGACGCTCAGCGCCCCGCCCGACGGCGGAAGCGTCTCGTCGCCGACGCCGGTCCTCACGGTGCTCAACGCGACCGACCCCGACCAGGGTGATGTTCTCACCTACGGGTTCCTCGTGTACGCCGACGAGCTGTGCACCGCGCTCTCCGCCTCGGTGTCCGGGGTCGCGGAGGGGAGCGGCAGCACGAGCTGGCAGGTGGAGCCGGCCCTGACGGACGGCGAGTACTGGTGGCGCGCGTACGCGTACGACGGGACGGAGCGCGGGCCGCTCATGGCGAAGGGGTCGTTCACCGTTCAGTCGAGCGGGATCGACGACGGCGCGGTCGCGGCGCTGGCCCTGCACCCGGCGCGCCCGAACCCTTCCACCGGCGAGACGACGCTGCGGTTCAGCATCGCCGAGCGCGCCGGCGTGACGCTCACCGTCCACAGCGTGGACGGGCGACGTGTTCGGACGCTGGCCGCCGGGATCGTCGGCCCCGGGCCGGTCGAGGTCGCCTGGGACGGACGCGACGACCACGGGGAGCGCGTCGCGAGCGGCCTCTACTTCGCCCGGCTTGAGGCCGGGCGGACCGTGCGGGAGACCAAGGTCGTCGTGCTGAAGTAGGTCCCGTCTGAACTGCTTACGGAGGGCCGGTCCTCGGGCGAGGGCCGGCCCTTCTGTGTTCCCACATGGCCCGTTTGGTACGGCCCTTGCATGAGCACCCGCCAGGTTGCCGCGGGGCCGACGCCCCGCCGCGGGTGTCGTGCCGGCAGGCAGGAGGTCGTACCATGAGAACTGCTATCCGTGTTGTCGCCGCGCTGTGCCTCGTTGCGCTCAGTCTCACGTCCTGCTCGAGCTCGGGCGGGCACGACGACGGCCAGACCGCTCTGCCCCTGCGGACGCTCACGGGCGTCGTCGCTCTGCCCGCCGGAACGCCGATCGATCCGGGCACGCTCGAGGTCCTGTCGTTCGCGGACCGCGCGCCGGTCGGCGCCGGCGGCGAGTTCTCCGTGCTGGTGCCCGACGGAGACCTCCCGCAGGCGGTGTTCGTCATGGGCGCCGGCGCGTCTCCCGTCCTCATCGGCTGGGTCGAGCCGGACGAGACCGGCCCCGTTGTCATCGACGCGACCTCGACGGCCGTCGCGCTCGCGATGACGAACCCGTTCCTGACGATGTTCTCGGCAGAGGGCAGGGCCGCGTTCGCAGTCACGATCCGGCAGCACAACTCGTGGAACGTGCTCGTGCAGAGCGTCACGACGGCCGTCGCCGCGTCGGCGGTCGGCCGGCTCTCGGACGAGACCGAGCCCGGGCTGATCCAGATGGCGTCCCGCGTCGTTCTCGACATGCTCGCCGGGAACCCCTACGGCGAGCTGCTCTGCGAGCAGCCGTGGCTCGAGGATGCCCCGGGAGGCGGCATCGCCTGCGTGAACCCCGGCGTGCTGTTCTACGGCTTCCGCGCGGTGCGCGAGGCGGACGGGCGGACCGTCACCGAGCTCGTCGGCTCCGACCGCGAGAACGTCGAGGTCGTCGCGTCGTGGCCGCCCACCGTCGTTCCATCGTCCACCACGCGCACCGCCGTGGACCTTGGGGACGGGTCGTTCCTGACGGCCTTCTCGCGCCCTGACTTCGCAGCGCCTGGGGGGCAGACCCCCGGGGGGATGGCCGCAGGCGCCAACTGCGCCCGAGGCGTCGTGGAAGTGCTCGCGCCCCTCTCCGGCGTGCTGCCCGAGCGCCGGCCCGAGGATCTCGGCGTCGCGACATGGCAAACGGGCGACCTTGCGGCGTCCTTTGCGGCCGGCGATCCCCACGCCTTCATGCTCGCTCTCGTGTCGCTCGTTCGGACGGAAGCCGCCTCCGTCGCATCGTGGTACTGGCGGGGAAGCAACTCGTCATGCCGGAGCTTCATCGAGGCGGGCTGTCCGCTCCTGCGCGGCTCGGTGTTCGCCACGCAGATCCTCGCCGGTGGGGAACGCCGCGTTCCGTTCTTCGGGGCTCTCGTGACGGGCGACCCGATGGGGTCGCAGCGCATCCGCCAGGTGGACGGCGTCATGACGGTCGGCGTCTCACAGACGGCGCCGCGGGCGGCGTTCAGCTTCTCGCCTTCCTTCGCCGCGGCGGGCGCTCCGGTCTCGTTCGACGCCGGCGCCTGCTCTGACGTCGACGACCCGCCGGGCGGTCTTGAGGTCCGGTGGGACTGGTCGAGTGACGGCGTGTGGGACACGGAGTGGAGCAGCGTCCGAACCACCCAGCACGGCTTCGTGCTGCCCGGAGCGCACCTGGTCACGCTTGAGGTGCGGGACCCGGGCGGACTCAGCGACGTCGTGGCCCACAGGGTCAACGTCGGGGGGAGCGGGGGCTCGGCCGCGCACGTCATCATCCTCAGGGACGCGATGCCGTGGTCGCCGGAGGTCCCGCCGGTCCTGGACCAGATGCTGGAGATCCTGGGCTTGACGGAGGGAGACGGGCCGGGCCAGTACGAGGTGCGCGGCTCGGTCGACCTGAGCACGCTCGAGCTTCGCCCGGGCACGGATCTCGTCATCGTCCAGAACGACCAGCCCCAGACGTTCTACAACGCGTACGCGCGGAATCAGGTTCGCATGCTGCAGTTCGCGGCGGCGGGCGGCACGCTGCTCTGGGGGGCGTGCGATCTCGGGTGGAACGGAGGGTCCATCCAGGCCGCGCGGATCGCGCTGCCCGGCGGCGTGACGCTCCAGAGCTACCGGACGTGGTTCAACACCGTCGTGCTTCGCGGATCGCCGATGGTCGCGGGGCTTCCCGAGCAGATCTACGGGCAGTACGCGAGCCACGCGGGGATAGCGAACCTCCCGGACGGCGCAACGGTGTACGTGACGGACAACGCCGGCTCCGCCACGCTCGTGGAGTTCGGATACGGCGACGGATGGGTCATCCTGACGACCCAGCCCCTGGAGTGGAACTTCTACAACAACTGGACCAGCGGGCTCGTGATGCCCAACGTCGTGTGCAACGCCCTCGGCCTGCCCATCATCCACGACTTCGGCGGGATCGTGAAGCCGGAGCTGAGAGGGAAGCCGGCGGCGTCCGGCGGGGAGCGCGGCCTGACCAGCGGGAAGCTCTAGCCTGGACGGCGACTTCCTCTCCTTTGGTTCGCCGAACAGCATCCCCTGCGTCAGCCGGCCCCCGCCGCTCATCGGAAGGGCCCCGTCATCGGGCTGTGGCCGGAAGGCCGCCCGGCGGGGCCCTTCTTCCCTCAAGGCCCCCAGATTGCTGTTGCAGGGCCCCGGCGACGGCATTAGTATCATGCCAGTCATTTGTCCTCCGGGCACGGACGCCGAAGACGATCTGGGGCGGCTCTCACTCAGTCTCAGCCGCGCTCGGCGCTTCGGCCCGGGCTGGTACGCTCGCGGCGCGGACCGCGTTCACTCCAGCGGGGATGTCCTGTCGTCTCCTGAGCGCCGGCTTCGCCCTGCTGGGAGCCGGGAGAGAGGGAAGCCGCATGGCCCGAAAGAGAGTCGGCAACAAGCGGGAACGGATCATCGCCGCCGCGGCGCGGTTCTTCGGTGAGAAGGGGTACCACAACACCACGACCGCGGAGGTGGCAGAGGCTGCGGGTGTGGCCGCAGGGACCATCTACATCTACTTCTCGAGCAAGGAAGAGCTGCTCGTCGCCGTCTTCGAGGAGTTCCTCGACAAGCACATGGCGAGCCTCCGAGAGGGCGTCGAGCGGGAGCCCGGGCCCGAGGCGAAGCTCCGCAGGCTCATCGTGCTGGGGCTTGAGCTCATGCAGGAGAACCCCGACAGCGCTCGCATCTTCCTCTCCCAGCTCCGCCAGAGCACGGCGATGATCAAGATGGTCGCCAAGCGGAGCAGCCGCGCCTACCGCGGCATCATCGAGAGCACGCTCGACGAGGGCGTCCGCTCCGGTGTGTTCCGCCCCATGGACACGCGAGCGGTGGCGTCGATGCTCTTCGGGTCGTTCCAGAACCTCGTGCTCGATTGGGTCGCGGACGACTGCTCCTATCGGCTGACGGACCTCGCCGGGGAGGCGACCGCGTACATACTCCGAGGGGCCGCCTGTCCCACCTAGCCCGGGGGCCCTGTCACCGCCGCCGCGGCCGAGGGTGCCGCGCGCGAGGCGGGCAGGGCGCACGACGCTCTTGCTGATCCCCCGGGGAACTCGCCGGCGGAGGAGTGAGAGAGCCATGCAGACACGGGGAGGGTTTCAGGACACCTTCAAGTCGCACCTCCTGCGACAGCTCGGCTCCTGGGGGAGCCGTCTGAGCGCGGAGGACATCGACCGGATCCTGCTCTGGGCCGCGAAGATCATCCCGAACCCCAACATCCGGTCCTACGCCGACCGCTTCCGCCACGCGCTGCGCACGGGCATGACCGCCGAGGTCGTGCGCGGGTTCTTTGACCTCGCTCCCGTCCAGAGACAGCGCGTCATCGAGAACCTGCTCGTGAACTGGGGGATCCTGGGCGGATCCCGCAGGTACCAGGTCCTCGAGGACGAGGGCTGGCTCCCGCCGACCTTCGCGGTCATCAGTCCGACGATGCGCTGCAATCTGCGGTGCAGCGGCTGCTACGCGTTCGAGTACGAGAAGGGCGGCGAGCTCACCACCGAGGAGTTCGACGGCGTCATCCGCCAGTGCAAGGAACTGGGCATGTACTTCTTCACGGTCTCAGGCGGAGAGCCGTTCGTGCGCGGCGATCTTCTGGAGATCTGTGAGGAACACCACGACGCGCTCTTCCAGGTGTACACGAACGGCACGCTGATCGATGACCGCGTCGCGGACCGGCTGCTCTCCGTCGGGAACGTGATCCCCGCCATCAGCGTCGAGGGCTATCGCGAGGAAACGGAGATCCGCAGAGGTCCCGGCGTCTTCGACCGGGCGATCG
Organism: Candidatus Effluviviaceae Genus I sp.; assembly: GCA_016867725.1. NCBI lineage: Bacteria > Candidatus Effluviviacota > Candidatus Effluviviaceae > Candidatus Effluviviaceae Genus I sp. The sequence goes on along the minus strand of VGIX01000005.1, from coordinate 32,707 downwards.
CCGCCATGGACAGGTTGCGCGAGCGGGCTCTTCTGTTCGGCATCTCCGTCACGGTCACCAGGCACAACCACGACACCGTGCAGAGCGACGAGTTCATCGACCACTACATCGCCAGAGGCGCCCGGTTCGCGTGGTTGTTCCAGTACATTCCCGTCGGGCGCCGGCCTGACGTGGGACTGATGAGCACGCCCGAACAGCGCGTGGCGCTTCGCGCGCGCGCGGCCGAGATCCGGCGCGCCAGACCCATCTTCGTAGGGGACTTCTGGAACGACGGGCAGTACATCGGCGGGTGCATGGCCGGCGGCCGCGTCTACTTCCACGTGACCGCGAACGGCAACGTCGAACCGTGCGTGTTCTGCCACTTCTCAGTGGGGAACGTGCGACGGTCGCCGCTGCGCCAGATCCTCACGTGTGACCTCTTCAGGGCCATTCGCTACGAGCAGCCGTACTCCGACATCAAGAACGTCTACGCGCCGTGCATGATCATCGACAACCCCCAGGTTCTCCGTCGCCTCGTCAAGCGCTTCGGGGCGGCGCCGAGCCACGAAGGGGCCGAGACCGTCATCGAGGACCCGGCGATCGTGGCGCACCTCGACCGGTACGCGGCCCGGATGCACGAGATCACCGACCCGCAGTGGTTGTCGGACCACTACGACAATCCCGCGTCGGAGTGGCACCGTCACGGCGCGCGTGTCAGGGCGCAGTGGGCGCTCGAGAGGGAACACCTCGAGCGGTGGGCGCGGGCGCGGGGCCTCGTCCCCGGACAGCGACGCGTCCGGGAGATCGCCGCCGGCCGCGCATCGAGCCCTCCTTGACCGACCCTGCAGGCTGTGTTACAATGGTACCTCGACGGAGACCACGGCTGTGGGGCTCGGTTCCATGATTGGAGGTTGGACCATGCGAACGCATGCTGCGCTCGGAGTGTTGACGCTTCTGTTCCTTGTCGCGGTGGCCACGGCTGAGGGGGCCCACACGGACCGGGCGCAGATGACCACGCTGGCGTTCATAGACTCGGAGGTTCAGCGCGGAGCGCTCGACGGCGAACAGGCCGTCCTCCTCAAGGCATACTCGGTGTACGCGCCGTGGAATCTGCCCGAGGAGTACCGGGGCGGTCTCATCGACAAGTGCGGGAACCCGACCATCGCCTACATCGAGAGGGCGCTCCCGACCCTGTCGGCGGGTGTTGCGGAGGAGATCCGGTCGCTCCGCGCGCGCCCGACGGCGATGACCTACATCGACACCGAGCACTTCCGGATCCACTACGACACCAGCGGAACGCACAAGATCCTGAACTGGCCCGACACGACCTACCGCGACGCGATCGCGACGGCCGCGGAGAACAGCTGGACGGTGGAGGTGGGGACGCTGGGGTTCCGCCAGCCGCCGAGCGACGCGGGCTTCCCGGACAACGGGGGTGACGGGCGGTACGACATCTACGTTCGGGCCCTGTCCGGGGTGTACGGATACTGCCAGGGCGAGTACTACGAGCCCTCGACCCCGCAGAACGACGCCACGAGCTTCGTCGTCATCGACAATGACTACGCCGGGTTCGGATACCCCAATCCCCAGGACCCGATGAAGGTGACGGTCGCCCACGAGTTCAACCACTCCTGCCAGTTCGCCCACGACGTCGACGAGGACACGTGGTACAAGGAAGCGACCTCGACGTGGGTCGAGGACATCGTCTACGACAGCATCAACGACTACCGGCAGTACGTCTCGTCCTTCCTGAACTACCCGTACTACGCGCTCGACGCGAACACCACCGGCGGGCTCAGGATCTACGGCGCGTGCATCTGGAACTTCTGCCTGAGCGAGGTGTACGGCAACGCGATCGTCCCGGCCATCTGGTACCAGTGTGAGGCCGGCACGGCAACGTTCACCAACATGAACATCGCGCTCCAGAGCTACGGCACCAGCCTCAAGGACGAGGTCCGCAGGTTCAGCATCTGGAACTTCTTCACAGGGAACCGCAACGACGGGAGCCACTACGAAGAGGGCGGCACCTGGACGCTCGCACCGATGCAGGCGGTGTACAACTCGTACCCGATCGTGAGCGGCGCGCCGAGCGCGTCACTGAAGCCGGACCATCTGGGCTGCAACTACATCCGGTTCTCGTACGCCTCGTCGGGGCTGGACGGGCTGCGCGTCGCCTACGACGGCCCCAATATGAACTCGAGCCCGAACGCCGCCGACATCAACTACGTCAGGCTGGGCGGGACGATGGGCTACGAGTACGGCGGCATCCCGCTCAACGGGTTCGGCAACGGCGAGATCACCGTCAACGAGTGGAACCAGAAGGCGTACGTGTGCCTCGTCGTGTCGAACCTCAGCACGAGCGTCAACGACATGAGCTACACGTACAGCGTGGACGAGGTCGACACCGGCGTCGAGGATGCGGTGTTCGATCTTGCGCTCAAGGCCGCGAGCCCCAACCCGTTCTCGGCGTCGACGGCCATCGCGTACACCGTGCCGACCGGCGGCGGCCTCGTCGACATCACGATCTACGACGTGGCCGGGCGCGAGGTCCGCAAGCTCGTGAGCGCGCACAGGGCGGCGGGCGACGGGACGGCCGTGTGGGACGGCCGCGACGATGGCGGAGCGCCCGTTGCTGCCGGCGTCTACTTCGCGAAGCTGGACGTTGACGGGCTCACGGCGAGCGGCAAGCTCCTGATGCTCAAGTAGTCGAAGGGCCGGGGATTACCCACTCAGGACGCGAGCGGGGGCGGTCGGATGACCGCCCCCGCGCTTCTTCGGTCCTGCAGGCGCTGCGGGTCGGGCAGGGGCCGGCGCGGCGCGTCACCTCCCGCCGAGGCCGGCGGCCGCCGGCACGACGATGAGCTTCCCGCAGCGGTCGCCGCACCCCGACGTCACGGGGGCGTCGGGCGCCCCGATCAAGAGGTCGGGGGTCTTCGCGCCGCCGGCGCGGACCGCGATGAGGCAGCTTCCGATCGCATCGCGCTCGCCGGCCCCGACGATCCGGATGTCCGCCAGCTCCGAGGAGCCGGCCTTCGCTCTCACGACCGATCGGACGCCTCCCCAGAACACGCAGACCTCCCCGCACCGCGGGCGCGAGTCCCCGTCGCCGCCGGCGAACGGCGCGGACGCAACGATGTCCGCCTGGCCGTCGCCGTTCATGTCGGCCAGCATCACGGCGAACCCGAAGATGTCCCAGCGCGACAGGCCCCTGAACACCGGCGTGCCGGCGGTGGCCAGGTCGAGGGGCGCCGGCGATCCCGACGCGCTCCCGAAGAGCACGAACGCCTCGCCGATGACGCTCTCCTCCTTCGTCTCGCCGCTGGACGCGTGCGCCGGCACGAGGAGGTCGGCGATGCCGTCGTCATCGATGTCCGCCGCTGCGATCGTCCTGCCAAGGAAGCCGCGTTCGCGGCCCCCCAGGACGGTGGCCGCCGCAGTCCTCGAGACGCCGGCTCTCCCGCCTGCAAGACGACCTGTCGGAACGACGTACACGGCTCCGGCGTCGGTGCGGCCCCCGGAGGGTCCGTCCGACAGGGGAGCGCCCAGCGCCAGATCCACGCGGCCGTCGCCGTCGAAGTCGCCGACCGCGAGCGCGCTCAGCGAGTCCCCGGGCCGGTCGCCCTCGATGACCGCGCGCGCGAGCCCCGAGATGCCCATCTCGCCCCGGCCGCCGCGGAGCGCTGCGCCGTCCACCACGTACACCGCGCCTGCGCCGGGGCGCGCGGGCGCGCCGGCGCGCGCCGCCGAGGCGACGAGGTCGACGGTCCCGTCGCCGTCGATGTCCGCGGCGAGCACGGACGTGCCGAACGTGTCGCCGGCTCGCTCGCCGCGGATCGTCAGGTCTGCTTCCAGCGCCGTGCGGGGCGAGGGCTGGCCCGGCTTGCTGAAGAACACGTACACGCTGCCGCGCTCGACGTGCGGGCCCTCGCCCTCGGACGGCGCGCCGACGACGACGTCGGAGAGGCCGTCGCCGTCGAGATCGGCGACGGCGATCGACGCCCCGAACCGGGCGTGCGTCGGGGGACCGACGATGACGGACAGCGCCACGTCGGCCGCTCGGACCTGCCCCCGGGCGTCTGCCAGCGCGGCGCCGCCGAGCACGTACACCGCGCCGAGGTGGTGGTCGCTGTCGCTCCTGCGGCCCGGTGCGCCCACGACGACCTCGGGCCGCCCGTCGCCGTCGAGGTCCCCGGCCGCGGCGGCATAGCCGAACTGCTCCTCCTGCTGCGTCCCGACGATGACCGGCCATGTCTGTCCGGCCAGATCGATCGTCCTCGAGGCGCGGACGGTCCCAGGGCAGAGCGGCAGTGCGGCGACCATTGCCGCGGCCAGCGGCGCCGACGTTCTCAGCATCGGTTCCTCCGGTTCGGAAGCGAAGCGCGCATCGCCCCGGAGTATGCGCGCCGCGCCTGCAGGGCGTCAAGCTCGGGGCGATCCTGCGGGGGCGTCCGTAGCGTGGTGGGGGCCGGAGACCCGCGGCGGATTGACACATGCCGCCGGGCCCGCTAGAGTCCCGCCTCATGAAGCCGGAAGCACGGCATCTCCCCACGGTCTGCTGGGCGCTGGCGGTCGCGCTGTCGGCGAGCGTCCTCGTCCTGTCGTCCTGTCCGCTGCGCGCGACCGACCACGAAGCGGACGTGGCCTCGATCGTCGAGCGGCACAACGCGCACATCCGCCGCGCGCTGGGCACGATCGAGAGCCTCAGCGTGCAGCAGGACATGTACGAGCCCCAGGCGGACGGGAGGACGCTTCACGCGCGCGCCGTTCTGCAGTACGCCGCCGCCGAGGGCATGACGCGCGAGGTGCTGGCGTCGAACCTGTCCTATCCGGCGGGGGAGTACACGCTGGCAACCCTCGTCGGTCCGTCTCTTGACCCCTCCGAGTATCGCGTTCGCCTCGATGGCGAGGAGACTCTCGACGGCGTGGACTGCTACCGGCTCGCTGCCGAGGCGATCGTGCGCGACAGGCATCACCTGGACGGGCACGTCTGGGTGTCGCGCGTGGACTGCTCCCTCGTCAGGGTCTCGGGGCGCGTCTCCGCGCCGCCCTTTCCCATCACGGAGATCCTCCTCGACAAGCGCTTCGCGCCCGGGCCTTCGGGGTTCTCGCTCCTCAGAAGCCACGCCGGTGAGGTGCGTGCTGGGCTTGTGCTGGGGAGGAAGAGGGGCGCGCGGAACATCAGTTACTCGGCGTACGTCATCAACGGAACTGCCGAGGATGGTCGCCCTCGGTGATTTTCGTATTGACAGGAATGTGCGGCTTGTTGTATCCGTGTCGCCAACCGCCTCGCCCCCCGGGCGCCGATGTGACGCAACTCGCATACAGGCAACCGGCTGGCGTTTGCGGCTGACGCTTCCTCAAGTGGCCTCCCTCGAGGCCCGGAGCCGCCTCACCAACGGCTCTTCATCGCTGGTGGAAGGGGAGAAGGCACGAGGTGCCGCATCGGCCTCCGTCTCCCCTTTCGCCTTTTTCGGGCCTCGGGCAGCGGGCGGGCCGCTGCCTTGACACGCCCCGAACGAGCCCCTAGAATCGCGCTGCCGCACAGGCTCTCACTCCAGCAATCACGGACGGGTATCGGATGGCCTCCCGCTCCGCACAGCGTGCGGAGCGGCTCTGTTGCGGCACCCAGGCCTTCGCCCCCGGGACCGGCCCGCACCGCGGCCGGATGAGCGTATGGGAAGCCTCAAGGGCATCCTGACACGGTTCGCCAGGTACAAGTGGGCGGTGATCGTCGGGATCACCGCGCTCCTCGTTGTCGACGGCATGCAGCTGGCGATCCCCCGGATCATCAAGCACGCGGTCGACGGCCTCACGAGCGGCACGCTCGACGGGCGGGGGCTGGGGCGGTACGGGCTTCTCGTCGTCGGGCTCGCTCTCGGCATCGCCGGCCTGCGCTTCTACTGGCGGTTCCTGATCATCGGCACCTCGCGGCACATCGAGGAAGACCTCAGGAACGACATCTTCCGTCATCTGCACAGGCTCTCGGCGCGCTACTTCGCGACGACGAAGACCGGCGACCTCATGGCGCACGCGACCAACGATATTGAGGCCGTCCGCATGGCGTCGGGCATCGGCATCGTGGCCCTCACGGACGCGCTGATCCTCGGGCTCGCGACCGTCGGCTTCATGCTCGCGCTGAACGTGCGCCTGACGCTGCTCGCGCTGGTGCCGATGCCGTTCATCGCGTTCTTCACGCTGAAGGCGGGACGGCTACTGCATCACCGGTTCGAGAAGGTGCAGGCGACGTTCTCCGACCTCACCGAGCGCGTCCGCGAGAGCATCGCGGGCATACGCGTCGTGAAGGCGTATTCGCAGGAGCCGTACGAGCTCGAACGCCTGTCGTCGGTGGGCCGCGAGTACATCGGGAAGAACGTCGAGCTGGTGCGTGTCTGGGGCGCGTTCTTCCCGTTCATCACGCTGCTGTCCAGCATGAGCGTGGTCATCGTGATCTACTTCGGCGGACGCAGCGTGATGCTCGGGTCGATCACGACCGGAGATCTCGTGGCGTTCACGAGCTACCTCGGCATTCTCACGTGGCCGATGATGGCGATGGGGTGGGTCGTCAACATCATGCAGCGGGGCGCCGCGTCGATGGACAGGATCAACAGGATCCTCACGACCGAGCCTGAGGTCCGCGACCGGGACGGCGCCGCGGACCCGGGGCGGATCAGCGGCGACATCCGGTTCGACGCCGTGACGTTCCGGTACGAGGAAGGGCTCGAGCCGGCGCTCAAGGACGTGAGCTTCCACGTCCCCGCGGGGACGAGCCTCGGGGTGATCGGCCGGACGGGGTCGGGCAAGAGCACGCTCTGCAGCCTCATCGCGCGCCTCTACGACACGGGCAGCGGGCGCGTGATGCTGGACGGCCGCGACGTCTCCGAGCTCACGGTCTGCGGGGTCCGCGCCGCCGTCGGCTACGTCCCGCAGGACACGTTCCTGTTCTCGGACACGATCCGGGAGAACATCCGCTTCGGCGCGCCGGACGCGACCGAGGAGCGGGTGCGGAGCGTCGCCCGCGTGGCGGGGATCCTCGATGAGGTCGAGGAGTTCCCCGCGGGGCTCGACACCGTCGTCGGGGAACGCGGGGTCACGCTGTCCGGCGGGCAGAAGCAGCGCATCGCGATCGCGCGGGGGCTCCTGACCGACCCGGCCATCGTGCTGCTCGACGACGCGCTTTCGTCGGTGGACACGGCGACCGAGGAGACGATCCAGCGGGAGCTCAAGGACGCGCTGCGCGGCCGCACGGCCGTCATCGTGTCCCACCGCGTGTCGTCCATCAAGGGAGCGGATCAGATCATCGTGCTGGACGACGGCCGCATCATCGAGCGCGGGACGCACGCGGAGCTTCTCGCGCTGGGCGGCCTGTACGCCGGCATCCACGAGCGCCAGCTGCTCGAGGCGGAGATGGAGCGGTCGGACCTCTCGGAGTGACGGGATGACCCACGGGTTCCAGGACGAGGAGATCCTCGGCAAGCCGTACGACGCGCGGCTGGTGCGGCGGCTGCTGTCGTTCGTGAGGCCGTACGCGAGGCACGTCGTCGTCGCCGTCGCGATGCTCCTCGTCGTGGCCGGCTTCGAGCTTGCGCTCCCGTACCTCACGAAGCTCGCGATCGACGACTACATCGTCGCCACGGTCCGTGAGGTCCGGGTCGAAGGCGAAGGCTCGCCTGAGGCGCAGGCGTTCCTCCGCGCCCACGCGGGCGACCTGGTCCCCATGGAGGGCGTCGGCGGTGAGGGCGCCCGGTCGTTCGCCGTCCCGTCCAGGGTGCTCTCGAAGTACGACCCGCGCGAAGTGGCCCGGGCGTCCGCGGCCGGGCTCATCACCGACCGCACCTTCTACATCGCCGATCCCGAGGCCGTCGCCCGCGCTGGCATTGAGGGAGCGCCCGGCGTGGCGAGGGCCGGCGACCGCGTGGCCGTCTCCCGAGAGCGTCTGGCCGCGCTCTCTCCGGAGCAGACGCGCGTCCTCCGCGACGGCGACTTCAGGGGCGTGCGGAACGTCGCGGTCGTCTTTGTCGCGGCGCTCGTCCTCACGTTCGTGTTCAGCCTCCTTCAGATCAACATGATGGAGGTCACGTCGCAGCGCGTGATGTACGACATCCGGATGAAGGTGCTGGCGCATCTCCAGCGGCTGTCGCTCGCGTTCTTCGACAAGAACCCGGTGGGGCGGCTCGTGACGAGGGCCACGAACGACGTGGAGGTCCTCCACGAGATGTTCACGTCGATCGTGATCACCCTGCTGCGCGACGTCTTCACACTCATCGGCGTCGTCATCCTGCTTCTCAACCTCAACTGGCGCCTCGCCCTCGTCAGCTTCGCCGTGCTCCCCGCGATGGTGTGGGCCACCGCCATCTTCAGCGTCCGCATCCGGGACGCGTTCCGGGAGGTCCGCGTCAGGGTGGCTCGGATCAACGCGAGCCTCCAGGAGAGCATCAGCGGGATTCGGGTCACGCAGATCTTCCGGCGGGAGCTCGAGAGCTTCACGCGCTTCGCTGGGATCAACCACGATCTCTTCCGCGCGAACATGCGGCAGCTCAAGGTCTTCGCGCTCTTCATGCCGCTCATGGAGCTTGCGAGCTCGGTGGCGATCGCGCTCGTCATCTGGTACGGCGGCGGGCGTGTGCTGCGGTCCACGCTGTCGCTCGGGACGCTCGTGGCCTTTCTGTCGTACGTGCAGATGTTCTTTCGTCCGATCCGGAACCTCGCCGAGCAGTACAGCACCATGCAGTCCACGATGGCGTCGTCCGAGCGGATCTTCCTCCTTCTGGACAACCGGGAGATGATCCCGGAGCCTGAGCGGCCGGTCCGTCCCGCGGAGGTTCGCGGCAGGGTCGTCTTCGAGAACGTCTGGTTCTCGTACGACGGCAGCGAGGACACGCTGCGGGACGTGTCGTTCACGGTCGAGCCCGGGGAGACCGTGGCCATCGTCGGGGCGACCGGGGCGGGGAAGACCTCGATCATCAGTCTGCTCGAGCGCTTCTACGACGTCCAGAGGGGGCGGATCACGCTTGACGGCGTGGACATCCGGGACATGGAGAAGTCCTTCCTGCGCGCGAACCTCGGGTTGGTCATGCAGGATGTGTTCATCTTCGCCGGGGACATCGAGGGCAACATCCGGCTCGGGAACCGGTCGGTGACGGGCGAGAGGGTGCGCGAGGCCGCGCGGCACGTCAACGCCGACCGGTTCATCGAGAGGCTGCCGGGGCGATACAGCGAGACGGTCCACGAGCGCGGGTCCACGCTCTCGACCGGACAGCGGCAGCTCCTGGCGTTCGCGCGCGCTCTCGCGTTCGATCCGAAGATCCTCATCCTGGACGAGGCGACGTCGAACATCGACACCGAGACCGAGATCCTCATCCAGGATGCGCTCAGGAAACTCATGGCGGGCCGGACGGCGATCGTCATCGCGCACCGGCTCTCGACGATCCAGCACGCCGACAGGATCATCGTGATGCACAAGGGGAGGGTCCGGGAGGTGGGGACGCACCAGGAGCTGCTCGCCGCCCGTGGATACTACTACCGCCTGTACCAGCTTCAGTACGCGCAATGAGTGAGATTCTGCAGGCTGGATGGGGGTCCCACAATCGCCCTCTTGACAGGACCGCCAGTCTGTGTCATCATAGCAATTATGGAGCTTCTTGACGCGCCCGTGTCACGGGTTCGTGCCCGCGGAGGTCAACGCACCATGAAGAACTGCACCATCGGCCGCACAGCTCTCGTCGTCGTGGCCGCGATCGCGGCGCTGCTGGTTCCGTCGCTCGGGTTCGCGTATCACGGCGTGCTGCTGAGCACGGACTTCGGGATCCTGGGGACCGGGAGGTGGATCACGCCGGGGCCCATGTCGCTCGCGTGGTGGGTGACCCCGAACGCGGACAACTCGTGGCACTACCGCTACCTGCTGGCTCACCCGCCGGGTGAGACGAGCCACTTCATCCTCGAGGTCTCGAGCAACTTCACCGCGAACGACATCTTCAATGCGCAGGGTCACTTCGGCGCATGGGAACTGAGCACGTTTACGGGTGGTCCCGGCAACCCGGGGATGCCCGGCCCGATGTACGGCATCAAGTTCGACGAGGCGTACGGCAACGAGACGGTCATCGAGTTCGACAGCTGGCGCGCCCCGATGTGGGGTGACTTCTACGCGAAGGACGGCGCCGTTCCCGGACAGCCCGGCGTGTTCAACGCAGCCTGGAACGCCGGCTTCCTCGCAGCCGATCCGACGGCGCCGGTGAGTGACGGCTCCTACATGGGACACCTCCTCGTTCCCGACACGCATGAGACTCCGCCTGTTCCCGAGCCGTCCACGCTGCTCCTGCTCGGCAGCGGGCTCGTCGGTGTTCTCGCGGCAGCCCGCAGGCGTCGCGGCTAGAGCGGGAGAGATCGACCCAAGAGAGAACGCGCCCGGCAGAGTGATCTGCCGGGCGCTGTGCGTTGGGAGTGGGGGGGTGTCGGGGTTCTACCTAAGCAATGCGGCCTTCCTCAGGACGGTCCGCCCACCCGCGTCGTAGCGGACGAAGTAGACGGCGGACGCAAGGTCTGTTCCGGCGTCGGAGCGACCGTCCCATGCCACGGCGTGCCGCCCGACGTCACGGACTTCATCTACGAGCGTGCGGACCAGCCGCCCGGCGACATCGTACACGGCGATGCGCACCCGACTGCGCTCGGCGAGCGAGTAGCGCAGGGTTCCCGCCGGATTGAACGGGTTCGGGTAGATGCTCTCCAGGGTGAACGCGAACGCCTCGCCGGGCGCCTCCGGAACATCCGCGAGCACATCCACCGCCACCCGGGCGTGCGCCATGGCGACGGGCGCGGCCCTGCCCTGCGCAATCCATGCGTTGTAGAGGTCCTGCCCGGCGGAGTTCGTCGTGTTCGCGTCCCGCAGGAACTCCACGTATTCCTTGCTCGTCGTCTGGTAGTACAGCGTCACATGGGCGCTCTCGGCCTCGGCCGGCAGGTTGTACCCGGCCTCGTGCCAGTGCTGGCCGTCCGCGTACGCATGGCCCACAGGAGGAGACTGGATCGTCTGGAACGCCGCGTTCGTGAAGCCGCGCGGGGGGATCCGGTTGTCATGGTACACCGTGTCGTTCAGCACGAAGTGGAACGACGGGCCCGTCGGAAGGCCAAGCGCCAGCGCCAACGCGGGGCTCAACCCGCCGTGGATCTCGTACACCACGGCCTGCTCATCGTGGTGCAGGACGCCCGTGGTCGCGTTGTACTCCCCGGACTCGAAGACCATCTGACCCAGCGCGTCGTAGGCCCGCACGTTCAGCCAGATCCTCCTGCCCTCGGGGTATCCGGACGGGAGCTTGTGGCCGGTCTCGTTGGTCACGCGCACCGTCACGCCGAAGTCCTCAGGGGTCACCGTGAGCGACACTGCCTTCTGCAGCATCGACACGGCCCGGTCACGGGCGGCCGCGAGTTGCCCGGCGTCCACTTCGCTGGGGTAGAACATCCCGACGATGTCGGTGACGAACGTGTTGCCGCCCATGAGGTCGTGAAGCGCGAGGTCCGTCCGCGTGGGCGTCCCCTCCTCGTTGGCGCCGGCGCCGACAACGTCACGCATGTGGCAGTCCTGGCATGTTGACACCACGCCCCCCGGCTTGTTGCCCGCGAACTGCGGCGCGTAGACGCCGACGGACGCGTACTCGCTCTGAGACCACTCGCTGTACGTGCGCTCGACCGGTCCCATGTTGCGGACGTCGAAGTCCGGATGCGGCTGATCGAAGGCGGTCGGAACGTAGTTGCCGGGCCCTGCCGCGGCGAAGACGGGATTGCTCACGTCGTGACAGACCCCGCAGAGATCCGACGACCTGTGGTAGGGCGACTCGACGACGTCGTGGCTCGCCGGGGCGTCGGAGTACGGACCTCGCCTGATGGCGGCCCAGTCGTTCACGAACTGGCCGTTGCCGTACTGAAGCGGAACCGGAGACACGGTCGCAAGAACGTCGGCGTCGCGTGCTGGGCTCACGCCCGCGACGTAGTTGTGGTCAACGGCGCGATGGCAGAAGTCGCACTGCACGCCGTGGCGGTCCTTGGCAGTCAGCAGTCCGGCGCTCGTGTCCACCGACCGGCCCTCCTGCCAACCGCCCGGCGTGTGGCAGCGGATGCAGAGATCGCCGACCGAGGGGGCGTCCTGCTCGGCGACGGCCAGGCAGGCGAGGAAGAGGGGGTCCCTCGCGGCCTGGGCCATCATGCTCCCGCGCCAGTTGTACCAGGGCTCAACGGCGGAGTTGTAGTTCCCGTGGCACGTTCCGCAGTTCAAGTCCGGATCATCGAAGATGGCTCCTTCGTGCGGCTGCGTCCCGGGAAGGTCCACGTCACGGAGCGTCGTCGGGACGTACCCTGCGGGCGTGGCCGTGATCGTGAAGGACGCGTCGCTGTCGTCGTGGCCGGCATTCCCGGCGGTGTCGTAGGCCACGACGCGGATCCTGTTCGCGGAGCCCGGCCTGTTCGGAACGAACCAGGAGTAGCCTCCGGCGGGCGGCTGCGATGTGGCGACCGGCTTGAAGGTGACGCCAGCGTCCTCGGACAGGAACACGTCCACGTGGGACACGCCGCCCGCGTCGCTCGCGGTGTAGGTGACCGCGTAGGTGGATTCGGCCGCGATGCTCTGCCCGCCGTTCGGCGTGATCACCGTCACGTCGGGCGGCGTCGTGTCCGGCCCGCCCGCAGGCGTGAGGTACGGCTGGATCTGCGCGAGCGGGGTGTTCGACGTGCTGCCCACATTGGCCGACGACAGCCCCGGGAACGTCGGCGTGTTCGCGAAGGTGCCGATGTGGGTGATCTCCACCAGACTTGTGAACCCGTCGACGTCGGAGTCGTAGCCTTCGGCCGCGACGATCGCCTGGAGGTTGTTGAGGCCGCCGTTGAGTCCGACCTCGATGCGGGCTCCGTAGGGATTCCGAGCTCCACCGCCGTTGAAGTTGAAGTGGCAGACGCCGCAGTGGTCGGTCTTGCTCGGCAGGTCGTCGAGCTGCGTGCCGACGACCGCTGGGTAGTTATTGAGGAACGTGGTGCGGATGTTGTTTCTCCCGGACGCCGCGCGCGAGCCCACCATGACGGCGAGAACCGCCAGCAGGACACAGGCCGCGGATGTCATGCGCTTCACGGCGCGCCTCCTGTTGACTGTGAGGCAGCCCGTCGGTGCTCCAGCGAGGATGGCCGTGTGCGGCGAGCGGGGGGATTGAGGACACGCACGGCGCGTCCGTGTCACGCGAGCATGACATCACAGTTGGCGCGGCGCAGCAAGCGTGGAGTCCCGCGCGGCGGCCTCGTGCGAGACGGCACGCTCACCCTCCTCCCATCCCTCCCACTCTCCTCATGAGCGCGCCGACGCGGCGCCGCCACGCATCGAGCCCCGCGGGCGCGTCCGGGTATCCCTCGTACACGCGGCGGACGCTCTCCATGAGGCGCGCGGTTCTTGCGAACGCCACCGCAAGGCCCGGCCGCGCTCCGATCGCGCCGAGGAGGCGAAGGGCGTTCGATGCGGGCCGCGCCGACGGGCCCGCGAGCGCGCCGGCGTCACCGGCCTGCGCGACCGCGGCGGCAAGGGCGGTGAAGTCGCGCGGCGACAGGCCGGCGAGAAAGCGGCGCAGCACATCGTGCGCCGCGTGGACGGAGCCGACCTCCTTCATGAACGCCACGTTGTAGGGCCACAAGGCTCCCGCCGATGCTGCGCCGCGCCCCGAGGCGCGCACCGCCACTTCGCCCGCCATCGCGCCGCCGATGATGGAGGGCGCGATGCCTCCTCCGTGGAGCGGGTTCGCCTGGCAGGCGGCGTCGCCGACGGTCATGAACCGGTCGCCGACCATGCTCGCCAGGGGAGGGCGGAGCGGCAGCATCCCGAGCCCGCCTTCGAGCGCGGCGAGCACGCGTGGGCCTCCGGGTCGCTCCCTGAATCGCACGAAGGCGTCCCTGATCGTCCTCGCGGTTCCGGAGAGCTGTGCGCCGACGCCGAGGTTGGCGAGGCGATCGCCCATCGGGAAGACCCATCCATACCCGCCCTCGGCGCCTTCCGGTGAAGGGACGATGACGACTCGGGCGTCGGGTCCGAACGACTCAGTGACGGGCGCGATCTCGCGGTAGGCGATGCCCACTTGGTCGCGCGCCAGCGTGTCCTCGCGCGAGGGCCCGCCGCTTCTCGTGAGCAGGCCGCGGTAGCCCGTCGCATCGATGACCACCTTGGCGGTGACCTCGGCCTCGCGGTCGCCGACCAGCCGGACTCTCACCCTTCCTGCCTCACGATCCGACCAGCCGACGCATGTGCACTCGTCTGCGATCTCAACTCCCGCCTCCGCCGCGTCACGAAGGAGGCGCTGCCCGAAGACGAGGCGGTTCAGGATCACCCCCTCGCCGGGCAGCTCGACGGTGGACCGCCCGTCGGGCAGGACGACCGTGGCACCCGAGACGCGCATGGCGACCTCGGCGCCGGCCGGAGGCGGTATGCGTCTCTGCACGGCCGCCACGCCGTCCCCCGCCAGGGCGTTGCCGCAGACCTTGCGCCCGACGTCCCGCGCGTGATGCCTCTCGATGAGAAGCACGCGGAGACCGGACGCGGCGATGCGCCGGGCAGCCACCGCACCGCCGGTGCCCGCCCCGACCACGAGCGCATCGGCCCTGTCAGGAATCTGGTGCCGCATGGGGGCATCACACTACCAACAGGCTTCCGAGGCGTCAAATCCGCACAAGCTCGGGAGTTGAAACAGGGCACGGATCGTGCTAAGATTGAGCTTTGTCAAGGACTGCACCGCGGCGGGCGCGTCACGTGGCGCGGCCGCGGCGGCTGTGCTTGTGTCAGCCCTGCGGGAAGGAGAGAGCATGCGACCCACGACACGGCCCGCGACGCGAGTCGCCAACGTCCTCGTGATGGTGTTCTTCGCCGCCGCCCTGCTGGTTCCAGCGGCACGTGCCGCCGAAGCCGAGTGGCCGATCACACCCGAGAAGGAGGAGGAGCTGCAGCTCATCCGGGCGGCCATCGAGCAGGCGGGCGCGAACTGGACCGCGGACCACACGTCCATGTCCGTGCTGCCCCGTGAGGAACTTGCCCGGCGACTCGGCAACGTCGTGCCGCCGGACGTGCGCGCCATGCTGGACACACTCCGCCCGAATCCCGAGGATCTCGGCAGACGCTACCCGACCGTGTGGGACTGGCGCACGATGTCGGGCACGACCGACGTGAGGAACCAGGGGAGCTGCGGGAGCTGCTGGGCTTTCGCCGCCGTCGGCGCGACGGAGGGCAATCTCAGGATCCTCGAAGGCGCCCGCTACGACCTGTCTGAGCAGCAGGGCCTGGACTGCAACACCTATGGCTCCAGCTGCGACGGTGGGTGGGCCGGCTCGGTGTACCAGCTGTACAGGCACCCGGGCGCGGTGCTCGAGACCTGCTACCCGTATGTGGCAAGCGAGACCGCCTGCCGACAGGACCAGTGCGAGAAGGTCGTCATCATCGACGGCTACCAGTCCATCGCCGGGAGTGTGGACTCGTACAAGGCGGCGCTCATGCAAGGCCCCATCTCCACGAGCTTCGCCGTCTACGAGGACTTCGACGAGTACAGCGGCGGCTGCTACACGCACACGTGGGGCGCCTACGTCGGCGGCCACGCGGTGACGGTCGTCGGTTGGGACGACACGATGTGCGGCGGGCAGGGCGCGTGGATCTGCAAGAACAGCTGGGGGACGAGCTGGGGCCTCGGCGGGTGGTTCTACATCAAGTACAACGAGGTCGGCATCAACTCGGGCGGCGAGAGGCCGCTCAACCCGCACCTGCGCCGCGTCCGCCTCGTGCCGACGGAGTACGCGACCGTCCAGGCGGCCATCGACGCGTCGCAGCGCGGCGACGTGATCCGCGTCGCCGGCGGGACGTACACGGGCAACGTCACGCTTCCGGACTACCGCTCGCTCTACGGCGGCTACGATCCGACGTTCACGGTGCGCGACCCCGAGATGTACCCGACCGTCCTCGACGGCGGTGGATCGGGGAACGTTCTCTCCGTACAGACGGCGAACAAGATCGTCGTCGACGGCTTCGTGATCAGGAACTCCGGCAGCGCGTCCGCGGGCATCTACGCCCGGAACAGCGAGATCGTCGTGCGCAACTGCGAGGTGTACAACTGCTACCGCGGCGTGTACGTGCTCTCCGGGTCCGGGAGTTCCACGCAGGGCGACGCCATCATCGAGTACTGCACGATTCGCAACAACACCGGCCCCGGGGTCGTGATCAACAACCCGAACAACCCGCACGCGTACGTGCTGTGGTCGGTGATCTACGGCAACGCCCTGAACGGCATCTACGTGACGGGCAAGCCGACGGACATCATCAACTGCACGGTGGCGTACAACGGCTCGAGCGGCATCGACTACCGGTCCACGTCGGGGAGCCCGATCAGGGACAACATCATCGCCAACAACTCCGGCTACGGCATCACCTGCACGAGCGCCTCGCCGGTGATCACCTACAACGACGTCTGGGGCAACACCACCGGGCAGTACAACGGGTGCAGCGGCGGAGCCGGCTCCATCTCGGTGAACCCGATGTTCTGCGACGGCCCCGGCGGGGTCGTCTCCGTGCACGCGCTCTCGCCGACCAGGGGGACGAGTTCCGACGGGCACAACATGGGGGCGCTGGGGATCGGCTGCCCGCAGGGTCCGCAGGGGCTCTCGGTGACCCAGGCGGGCGCGTCGCTGTCGCTTGCGTGGACGCCGCCCGACTGGCGGGACGCCGTGGATCACTACGTGGTGTACCGTGACACGATCATGGTCGCGGTCACGGCGGTGGCGACCGTGTCGGCGCCGGACACGACGTTCACGGACATCACGATCCCCGGGTGCGTGGCGCACAACTACTGGGTGGCCGCGGTGGACACGAACGGCGTCGAGGGCGCGACGTCGAGCCGGCGCTCGGGGGAGCTGTGCTACGCCGGTCCGGAGAGCATCGCGGTGACCTACACGGACGACGGCAACATCGTCGAGTGGCTGGCGGCGGCGGGTCCGGTGGCGTACTACGTCATCGAGCGCGGCGACCTCTCGGTCGAGCCCGATTCGCTCGCGATGGTCCCGGGTGGGCAGACCGTCTACCTGGATGCCGACGTGGGCGCGTGCCCGCGCAACAGCTTCTCGTATCGCGTCCTCCCGGTCTATGACACCGGCTGGCGAGGTCTCATCAGCCTGACGAAGGACGTGAACCCGGCGCCCGCCGCGCCCACGGGGCTCGTCGCCGAGTGGGAGGGCACGTCGGTGCGCCTCACGTGGTCGCCGAACTGCGAGAGCGACATGCAGCGGTACCGCGTGTACATGAGCAGCGCCCCGTTCTGGCCGCCGCTCAACGAGCAGCTCGTCGTCGGGTTCACGCAGGACACGACGTTCGTGCGTCCGAACCTGAACCCGAGCAACAAGTACTTCTTCCGGGTCGTGGCCTCCGACCGCTCGGTCCAGTACAGCGAGTACTCCGACATGGCGTGGGTCGGTCAGGGGCAGGTCCTCAATGTGCCGTCGCCGTACGGGACGATCCAGGCTGCCATCGACGCCGCGGCGGTGCTGGACACGGTGCTGGTGGCGCCGGGGACGTACGACGAAGCGATCACGCTCAAGGACAACGTGACGGTGCTTTCGACCGGCGGCGCGTCGGTGACGGCGATCACGCGGGCCAGCGGGGACGTTGTCACCGCCACGGTCCTTCACGGCCTCACCGTGCTTGAGGGGTTCACGGTGAACGGGCTCGGGACCGCGACGAACGGGCTGTCGGCGGCGGGTTCCGACATCGTTGTGCGCGACTGCGTGTTCAGAGGCGCGACGACCGGGGCGAAGTTCGAGATGGGCGGCGCGCCGCTGCTTGACGGGAACGAGTTCACGGCGAACGCGAACGGCGTCGTGTGCTGGGACACGGCCGAGCCGCGACTGATGCGGAACTCGATCTACGGGAACACGCGTGGCATTCGCAGCTACGGTGAGCCTGGCCCGCTCGTCGGCGGGAGCCTGGCGGACGCCAACGACTTCTGGTCGAACACGCGGCACATCGCGAACTACAGCGAAGAGGGCGCGGTCGTGCGGGCCGAGTACAACTACTGGGGCAACGACTGCGTGGATCCGGCGTGGTTCTACGGCGCCGTGGACTACGTCCCGTGGACCGACGCCGGGCACACGACGGTGTACACGGAGTGCCTGAGCGGCGTCGTCGGCGAGTGGCGGGTGGACGCGAGCTACAACTACCCGAACCCGTTCAACCCGACGACGGCGATCAGCTTCACGGTGCCGGCGCCGGGGGCCGATGTGCGACTGACGGTCTACGACCTTGCGGGCCGCGTCGTGCGGACGCTCGTGTCGGGCGCGGTCGAGGGCGGCGAGCACGTGGCGGTGTGGAACGGGCGCGACGAAGCGGGCCGCCCCGTGGGGTCGGGCGTGTACTTCTACAGACTCACCGTCGGCGGGACGAGCGTCGAGCGGAAGATGGTCATGCTGAAGTGAGGATCCCGCGATGGTCGCGCGCCTCGCGCGGCCTCGCTGAGGTTCGGCACGGCGCCCGCGCCCATGGCGTGGGCGCCGGCGTCTTGGGGGAGGATGCGCGTCTCCCGGCCGCGGTGTTGCCTGCCCGTCCCGCGCCGTGCTACGCTTCGCGCCGGTCTCGAGCCGACCGGCGCCTGAGGATGGCCATGGCCCACGGTGCTGCACCTGCCCCGCTGCTGCGCGTTCTCGCCATCTACCCGTGGCCGTCCTTCTGGTCCATGGGGGAGGGGCGGGGCGCAGCGGCGTTCTTCCTCTCCGTCACGAGCTTCCCCGCGCACGGCCACGAGATGCACGTTCTCATGCCCGGGCCGCCCGACGCCCCGGTCGAGGGGGACTACCACGGTGTCCACCTGCACCGTATTGCCACGCGGGCGGACTTCATGCCGGAGCGAGGCAGAAGCCGCGTCGTCCAGCACGCGCGCATCCTCGGCTCCTATGTTCTGTGGCGGCGTCTCGCGCTCCGCGCCGGCCTCGCGCTCGCGGCGCGGGTCCGGCCCGACGTGGTGTTCGGGATGGGCGCGCACAGCGCCCCGGTCGCCCGTTCGATCGCCGCGGCGCGAGGCGTTCCGAACGTGACCAGGCTCTTCGGCACCGGGCTCGGAGAGGTGCTCCACGATCCTGTGAAGCGCGCGCTCCGGTACCCGGAGATCATCGCGTTCAGGACCTCGGCCGACGCCTTCATCATGTGCGACGACGGCTCCGGGGGGGACGAGATCGCTCTGCGCTACGGCGTGCCTGCGGAGCGGCTCGTGTTCCTGCCGGACGGTGTGGACAAGACGAGGTTCGCGGCAGCGCCCGACCGGGACGCCGCCCGCCGAAGCCTGAAGCTCCCGTCCGGCGCGGGCGTTGTCCTCTCGGTGTCGAGGCTCCACCACGAGAAGCGCGTTGACCGGCTGCTTGCCGCCGCCCCGGCCGTGCTCGCGGCCAGGCCGGACACGGCCTTTGTGATCGTGGGGGACGGCGAGGAGGCCCCGCGTCTCCGCGCCATGGCCCGGGACCTCGGCATCGTCGCGAGCGTGACCTTCGCGGGGTCCGTGCCGGTGGACGACCTGCCGACCTTCTACGCGGCGTCCGACCTGTTCGTCACCGTCTCGGAGAGGACCAACGTGCTGAACCCGCTCAACGAGGCGATGATGGCGGGACTCCCCGTGGTCGCGCTCAACACGGGGAGAACGTCCGATGTCGTCCGGGACGGCCAGAACGGCGTTCTCCTCGACCGGCATGACCTCGCCCGGCTGGGGCAGGTGATCGTCGACCTGCTCTCGGGCGGATCAACGCGCGCCGCGCTCGGCGCGCGCGCGAGGGAGGACGCGAACCGGAGGCTTCCGAGCATCGAGGAGCGGCAGGCGAAGGAGGTCGAGGTCGTGCTCGGCGTCGTGCGCGCATCGCGCTCCGCGGGGGCGCGCTAGGAGGGTCATGCAGGAGTCGCTCGAGGACGGCGTCGTGGAACGCGCGGGCAGGTCGGTCCTGCGCCACAGCATCATGACGTTCGGGACGCGGGTCGCGATCGTCCTCGTCAACGTCCCGACCTCGATCCTCATCGCGCGCCTCCTCGGCGTGCAGGGACAGGGCGCCTATTCGTCGAGCGTCATCCTCCCCACGCTGTTCGCGTTCGCGGGGCTCCTCGGCGTCGACTCCGCGCACACCTTCCTCCTGTCGAGGCGGGAGTTCTCCAGGGCGCAGGTGAACGGCCAGAGCCTTCTGCTCGCGGGCGTTCTGGCCGCGGTCATCACGCCGCTCTACCTCGTGTTCCTCCGCTTCTACAACGCGGCCGCCGATCCGGGGCTCAGGTCCGTGCTCACCGTCGGGGCGACGCTCATCCCGGTGCTGCTCGCGAAGTACCTCGCCGTGGCGTTCCTCCTCGGTCTCGAGGACATCAGGCGGTTCAACCTCGCGAACCTGCTGCAGGCCGCCGCGCTGCTCGCGCTCATGGCGGCGAATCTCCTCGTGTTCCGGGGCGGCGTGCGGGGGGCGATCGTCGCATACGCCACGAGCGAGCTGGCGGCGACCGGCGTCGGCGTGGCCGTGGCGTGCCGCGCGGCACACGGGGGACGCCTTGTGGAGCGCCCGCCCCGCGTGCTGCTCCGCCGCTCGCTGGTCTACGGCCTGCAGGGGCACCTGGGTAACATCCTCGTGCTCTTCACGTACCGCTTCGACACCTTTCTCGTGCTGTCCATGGCCGGGCTGCCGGCGCAGGGCCTCTACTCGATCGCCGTGGTCCTCGCCGAGAAGCTCTCGCACATTCCCGAGTCGATCCAGGTCGTGCTCTTCCCGCGGCTGGCCGCGCTTGACGCGAAGGAGGCGAACCGCCTCACCCCGCGCGCGGTGAGGAGCTCGCTGCTTGCGACGACGGTCGCGGCCGTCGCGCTCTGGCTGCTCAGCAGACCGCTCCTTCTCCTCTTTTTCGGCGAGGAGTTCCTGGGCTCGCTGGGAGCGCTGCGCGTCCTGCTGCCCGGCGTCGTCATGCTCTCGGTGGGGAAGATCCTCTCGACGGACTTCTCGGGGCGCGACCGGCGCGTGTACTACACCGTGGGGACGGCGATCGCGTTCGCGATCAACGTCGTCCTCGGCGTGCTGTGGATCCCGCGCTGGGGGATCGTGGGGGCGGCGTGGGCGTCCACCGTCGCGTACACGGTGCAGGCCGCGGTGATGCTCGCGTTCTTCAGGAGGCTGTCCGGCAAGGGCGCCCTCGAGACCGTCGTCCCGGGGCGCGAGGAGGCCGCGGTGTTCCTCGGCCTTCTGCGGAAGGCGCTGGGGCGGCGCTGAGCGCGGTCGGCGCTTCGTGGCCGCACCGTACTACATGGCCGGGGGCGGCGTCTCCTCGATCGGGATCTGCACGAAGAAGGCCGTTCCGCGTCCGACCTCACTCTCCACCCTGATCACCCCGTGGTGCCGCTCCACGATGCCGTAGGCGATCGACAGCCCGAGCCCGGTGCCGCGCCCGACCTCCTTCGTCGTGAAGAAGGGCTCGAAGATCTTGTCGACGTGCTCCGGCGGGATGCCGGGCCCCGTGTCGCGGATCTCGACCTCGATCGCCCTGTTGTTGCCCGTCAGCCGCGTCGCCGTCGTGAGCCTCCCGCTGCCGTTCATCGCCTGCGCCGCGTTCATGATGATGTTCATGAATACCTCCTGTATCTGCGCGGCGTCAATGTTCACGAGCGGGATGCCGGCGCTGTGGTCCTTCACGACCTTGATGCCGTGGAAGAGCGTCTGATGCTCGAGGAGGCCGATCACCTCGTCGATCACGTGGTTGATGTCCGCCTCCGTGCGCTCCGGCTTCGTCTGCCGCGCGAAGTCGAGGAGCCCCTTCACGATCCGCTTGCAGCGGTCGGCCTCGCGCGCGATCTTCTCGACGTTCTCCCGGTTCTCGGGCTTCTGGAGTTCCTCCTTGAGCATGTGGCTGTACATCACGATGCCACCGAGCGGGTTGTTGATCTCGTGCGCGATGCCGGCCGCAAGCTGGCCCAGCGTCGCCAGCTTCTTGCTCTCGGTCATCTTGCGAGCGTTCTCCATCAGTCGCTCGTCGCGCTCGGCGATGGACGAGGCCATGATGTTGAACGCCTCGGCGAGATCGACGAGCTCCCCCGCGGCGTGCGGGTCCACTTCGACCCGCGCGCGCAGGTTCCCCTCCGCGATCTGCCGCGACGCCTCTGCCAGGTGTCGCACGGGACGAAGGATGCCGCCGGCGAGGACGCTCGCGATGAGGAGCGCGAGCGCCATGCCCGCAACACTGACCGCCGCGAACGTGACGACCGTCCGGCGCCGGACGGCGTCGAAGCGGTCGGCGAGCACGCCCACGTAGAGCACACCGACGGTCCTGTCGTCCAGGTCAGCGATGGGGCCGTACGCCGCGATGTACCAGTCGTTCACGACGAACGCCCTGGCGACCCAGCGTTCGCCCGTGCGGAAGACGCGATCGTACACCTCCGCCGAGAGACGCGTCCCCACGGCGCGCGCCCCGTCGTCCGTTCTCACCGTCGTCGCGATGCGGACATCGTCGCAGAAGACGGTGGCGGTTCCGACCCGTCTGCCCTTCCATGTCTCGGTGCCGTAGGCAGTGTTCACGATCTGGTCGACGATGCCGTCGCTCCCGTTGAGGAGATGGCCTCCGTAGAGCAGGCCGAGCACCTCCACCCCTTGGATCACCGGAACGCCGGCCGCGAGGACCATGCCCTCGTCGAGACAGGCGCGGGTCGTCGGTCCGGCCCTGGGCGTCTCGACGACGGGGATGCGCGCTCGCCGGGCGGCGTCGGGCGACTCGACGGCCAGGGCGTCCGCCGGGATGAGCAGCGTGCCCGAGACGTCCTGCCCCGTGCGCAGGATCCTCGACACGACGGGGTGGTCCCGTCGGTCGTCGCCCGCCGAGCCGGGGCTGCCGCCCCGCGCGACGACGCGCCCCCGCGGGTCCGTCATGGTCAGGATGTCCAGGTGGAACTCGCGGGCGCCGTCCGTGAGCGCGGCCGCGAGCGCGGCCCCGTCGCCGCGGGCGAGCGCGGCCACCACGGCGGGCGTCGTGGCGACGCTCCGCACGCGCTCGAGCGTCGCGGCCTCGCGCTCCTCGTAGAGCAGGTATGCCGTGCTGAGGTCGGCCTCGACGCTCCGCTGGACCTGCCTGACGAGGGACCCGCCGAAGAGGCGGGTGCCGACGACGGTGGACAGCACGCCCATCGCGAGCACGACGATCGCGATGCTCGCGGCGAGCTTCGTTCTGATCGTGAAGATCATGGAGTCCTACCAGTCGCCGGACGAGAGGAACGCGTCGATCGCGCGGGCCGCCTTCTTGCCCGCGCCCATCGCGAGGATGACCGTCGCGGCGCCGGTCACGATGTCGCCGCCGGCGAAGACGCCCCGCTTGCTCGTCTTCCCGGTCTCCTCGTCGGCCATGATGTTGCCCCATTTCGTGAGCGCGAGATCCGGCGTCGCGGCCGTCAGAAGAGGGTTCGGGCCCTGGCCGATCGCGACGATCACGACGTCCACCTCGAGCAGGTGCTCGCTGCCCGGTTTCGGCACGGGCTTCCTGCGCCCGCTCGCGTCCGGTTCGCCGAGCTCCATGTCGAGGAGCTCCATCGCCCGGACCCACCCGTCCTCGCTGCCGAGGATGCGCGTGGGGTTCTTGAGCGTCCTGAGGACGATGCCCTCTTCGACGGCGTTCTCCACCTCCTCCCTGCGGGCGGGCATCTCCTTCTCGGACCGCCGGTAGACGATGGACACTTCCTTCGCCCCCAGACGCAGCGCGCACCGCGCGGCGTCCATGGCGACGTTCCCGCCACCGACGACGGCGACGCGTCGCCCGATGCGGATGGGCGTGTCGTACTCGGGGAAGAGGTAGGCCTTCATGAGGTTCGTGCGCGTGAGGAACTCGTTGGCCGAGTAGACGCCGTTCAGGTTCTCGCCCGGAACGCCGAGGAAGTAGGGGAGCCCGGCGCCGGTCCCCACGAAGACGGCGTCGTACCCGTCCGCGAAGAGCGAGTCGAGCGTCCCGAGCTGCCCGACCACGTGGCTCGTGCGGAACTCAACGCCGAGCTTCATGACGTAGTCGCACTCGCTCTGCACGATGCCCTTCGGCAGGCGGAACTCCGGGATGCCGTAGATGAGCACACCGCCCGGCTTGTGGAGCGCCTCGAAGACCGTGACGCCGTGCCCGATCTTCGCGAGCTCGCCCGCGACCGTGAGCCCGGCGGGCCCGGCGCCGACGACGGCGATCCGCTTCCCCGTGGAGGCCGGCATGGACGGCGCGCGGACCTCGCCCTGCGAGAGCTCGTAGTCGGCCGCGAAGCGCTCGAGCCTGCCGATGGCGATGGGCTCACCCTTCTTCGAGAGGACGCACGTGGTCTCGCACTGCTCCTCCTGCGGGCAGACGCGGCCGCAGATCCCCGGGAGGCTGTTCTTCTCCTTGATCTTCCGCACGGCCCCCAGGAAGTCGCCGATGGCGACGAGCCGCACGAACCCCGGGATGTCGATCTCCACCGGGCATCCCGCGACGCACGGCGCCTTCTTGCACTGGAGGCAGCGGAGCGCCTCCTGCTGCGCCATCTCGCGCGCGTAGCCGAGCGCGACCTCCTCGAAGTTGGTCGCCCGCGCGCGGCGGTCCTGCTTCGGCATCTCGACCCGATGCTCCGCCTTGGCGACGGCGTGGTCCTGCGCCGTCAGGAGGCACTCGTGGTGCCACAGCGCGCGGTACTCCTCGCGCTGGTACATCGCCTGGCGCCGCAGGAGCTCGTCGAAGTCCACCTCGTGCGCGTCGAACTCCGGGCCGTCCACGCAGGCGAAGCGCGTCTTCCCGCCGACGCTCACGCGGCAGCAGCCGCACATGCCGGTCGCGTCGATCATCACCGAGTTGAGCGACGCGATCGTCGGGATGCCGTGCGGCCTGGTCGCGTCGGCGACCGCGCGCATCATGACGACCGGGCCGATGGCAACGACGCGCGCGATCCTCTCCCCGCGGCCGATGACCTCGGTGAGCGCGTCGGTGACAAACCCCTTACGGCCGTAGCTGCCGTCGTCCGTCGCGACGACGAGCTCGTCGGACGCCGCGCGCATCTCGTCCTCGAGGATGAGGAGGTCCTTGGTGCGCGCCCCGACGATCGAGATGACCCTGTTGCCCGCGGCCTTGAGAGCGCGGGCGATCGGGAGAACGGGGGCAACGCCGATGCCGCCGCCGATGCAGACGACCATGCCGAAGCGCTCGATCTCGCTCTTCCGGCCGAGCGGGCCGACCACGTCCATGACGGCGTCGCCGGCCTTGAGCATGGCGAGCTTCCGGGTGGACGCCCCGATCGCCTGGAAGACGACCGTGACGAGTCCCGCGCGGGCGTCGCACTCGGCGATCGTGAGCGGGATGCGCTCGGCGTAGTCGTTGGCCCGGAACACGACGAACTGCCCGGGCGCGGCCGACGCGGCGATCTCGGGGCAGAACACGCGAAAGAGCTTGATCTCGGGGGAGAGGTCGTGGACGGCCGCGATCTCGTTCCTTCCGTACGGCGGTGCTACAGGGGGTCGTGTGCCCACCTTGCGTCCCTCGTGCTGATGCGTTGTCGCGGCTGATTGTGAAGGGGAGGCCTCGGGCCGTCCGACGGGGCTCCGAGGCGGCGTCTACGCTTCCGCCTCGGTCCTCCCGGCTCCGGCCGCGGCCAGCAGGCTCTCGATGCGCCGGACCAGCTCGTCGGCCGCGATGGGCTTGTCCGCGAAGTCGTCGGTCTTCATCCAGTAGCCGTCGCGCTCCATCGAGAAGCGGAAGCCCGTCGCCTCGCCGACGGCCGTCAGCATGAGAATGGGGATGTTCTTGTACACGGGATGCGTCTTGAGCTTCCTTGCCAGCGTGAACCCGGAGTCGTGGCGCTCCATCATGAGGTCGAGCACGATCGCGTCGGGCCTGCCGTACTCGACCTTCGTGTAGCCCTCGTCGCTGTTGTACGCGGCCTCGACCTCGTACCCGGCGGTTTCGAGCGCCACCGTGTTCATCTTCACGAAGCCGGGGTTGTCGTCGATGATCAGGATCCTCGCCTTGGCCACCCCTTGTCCTCCATCCGGGCGCGAAGCGCGGCCGCGCACGGCGACCGTCGCCCGCGCGCCCGCCTATCGCGTGAGCTCCTCGATCTTCGCGAGGAGATCCTCGGGGCTTGCGCTCTTGTCCAGGAACGCGTCCGCGTGCATCGCGCTCCTGTCCTCGTCCGAGCGGGGCTTGAAGTCCAGGCCGGTCTCCTGACCGATGGCGGTCATGAGGACCACGGGCAGATCCGGGTACCGCTCCTTGATGGTCCTGCTGACGTTGAAGCCCGAGTCGAAGTGCTCCATCATGACGTCGAGCACAACGATGTCCGGCCGCGCCTTCCCGAGCGCCTCGAGCGCCTCGGCCGCGCTGTACGAAGCCGACACCGTGAGCCCCTTGTTCCTGAGGAAGAGGGAATAGAGCCTGACGAAATCGACGTCGTCGTCCACGATGAGGACGTGCTTGCCTGCCACCGATACCTCCTACCTGTGCTCGAGGACCCGCTTGAGGATCTCCATGAGCATCCCCTCGTTCTCCACCGGGTTCACGGTCGTCGTGACGCGCTTGCCGTCCTTGTAGTAGTGATACTCGACCTGCGTCCCGCACTTGACGTGGCAGTTGAAGAGCTGCCGGAAGGCCTGTTCCGCCTCGCTGAGATCCGCCGTGCCGCCCTCGAAGTACGGGCACAGCGCGTACTCGCCCGGCGAGATCATGCGCTGGCACTCCGGGCAGTACACCTGGATGTGCTTGAATCCGCTGCCCTCCGGCATTGCTCGGTTCTCCTCCCGTGCGGCGTTCAGTCGACGGGCTCGTCCGTCCCGCCGGCGGCTCCGGCGAGGGGAAGCGCGACCGTGAACGTCGTTCCCTCGCCCTCCGTGGACTCCACGGTCACGGCCCCGTGGTGGCCCTCGACGATCTTCCTTACGATGGACAGCCCGAGCCCCGTTCCGGGGATCTCCGCGGTCTTCGAGGACTTCACCCTGAAGAAGTCCTCGAAGACGAAGGGGACGTCGGCCTTCGCGATCCCCATGCCGGTGTCGGACACCGCCACGCGGAGGTTCCCCTGGCCGGCGCCGGTCGACATCGTGACGCTCCCGCCCGGCCTGTTGTACTTGATGGCGTTGGTCACGAGGTTCCTGAAGACGACCTCGAGCGACTCCGCGTGTCCGTCCACGCGGCCGTCGTGGTCCGCCGGCTCGACCCTCAGCGTGATGCACCGCTCGGCGGCGAGCGGGGCGAGGTCGCGCGCGACCTTCTCGAGGATCGGGGCGACCGCGATCTCCGCCATCGCGCCCGTGATGTCGCCGGCGTTGATCCTCGACAGCTGGAGCCAGTCGGCGATGATGTCAAGGAGGCCGGTCAGCGTGCCGTGGGCGCCGCTCAGGAGCTCCTTCGCCGTCGCGTCCACTAACCCCATCTTCCCGCCGACCACGAGGTCGAGGTACTGCTTCACGAGGAGGAGGGGAGAGCGGAGCTCGTGCGCGACGATCGTGATGAAGTACTGCTTCATCCGCTCCTTCTCCTCGCGGAGCGCGACCGTCTCGAGGAGGAGCTTCCGCTGATCGAGCCCCCGGCCGACGATGAGGCGAAGCTCGTCGGGCGTGAACGGCTTCGGGAGGAAGTCGAACGCGCCGTGTTTCATGGCCTCGACCGCGGACTCGATCGTCGCGTAGCCGGTGATCACGATGCACACGAGGTGCTTGTGGGTGTTGAGGAGCTGGTCGAGCACCTCGTAGCCGCTCAGGCCGGGCATCATGAGGTCGAGGAGAACGATGTCGGGCTGGACCTGGTGGGCGAGGTGAAGGCCCTCGAGGCCGTCGACGGCCGTGTGGCAGTCGAAGCCAGCCTTCGTGAGCACCTGGCGGCAGGCGTCGCGGATCGCTTCCTCGTCGTCGACCACCAGCACGGTGTGTCGTTCGGGCATGGCGCCTCGCTCGTCGCGTTCGCGGGTGGCCGCCCCGCCTTGAGTGTGCTTCAGCATCGGCATGCTACTACGCGAACGCCCGTGCTTCAAGCGGAATCCCCGGTGCTTCCCCTTGCGCGGCGCGGAACGCCGATGCTATGCTCGTCGCGTCGGGGCGCCGCCCTGGGAACGACCTGCGGCGGCGCCCGCCATGATGGCAGGTCTGTTCTGCACCTCACGCAGCGGGGGGATCACGTGGCGAAGCCGAAGGTGGCCTTCTACTGGAACGCGTCGTGCG
This sequence comes from Candidatus Effluviviaceae Genus I sp., assembly GCA_016867725.1. Lineage (NCBI taxonomy): Bacteria > Candidatus Effluviviacota > Candidatus Effluviviaceae > Candidatus Effluviviaceae Genus I sp. The sequence goes on along the minus strand of VGIX01000005.1, from coordinate 4,540 downwards.
GCGGCTGCGAGGAAGCGGTCGTGGACCTCGCCGAGGACATTCTCAAGGTCGTGGAGGCGGTGGACATCGTCCTGTGGCCGGTCGCCATGGACTTCAAGAAGTCCGACGTCGAGGCGCTCAAGGACGGGGAGATCGCCGTCTCGTTCATCAACGGGGGCGTCAGGACGAGCGAGCAGGAGGAGTGGGCGAAGCTCCTGCGAAGGAAGTCGGGGCTCGTCGTCGCGTTCGGGTCGTGCGCCCACCTCGGCGGCGTCCCCGGGCTTGCCAATCTCACCGACCGGAAGGGCGTCTTCGAGGCCGCGTACGGCTACCTCCCCAGCGTGGACAACCCCGACGGCGTGATGCCTCAGCGCAAGACCCGCGTTCCCGGGGGCGAGCTCGGGCTCCCGGAGTTCTACGACGCGGTCTACGCGCTCGACCAGGTGATCGACGTGGACTACTACCTGCCCGGCTGCGCCCCGCCGCCCGACCTCATCATGGAGGCCGTGACGGCCATCCTCACCGGGAAGCTCCCGCCGAAGGGGAGCGTGCTGGCGCCCGCGAAATCGCTGTGCGACTCGTGCAAGCGCAACGAATCCAAACCCGAGAAGCTCGAGATCGCGAAGCTCAAGCGGCCGCACGAGACGTTCATGGACCCGGAGAAGTGCTTCCTCGCCGAGGGCGTCATCTGCACGGGGCCGGCGACGCGCTCGGGCTGCGGCGAGCGGTGCATCAACGCGAACATGCCCTGCAGGGGCTGCTTCGGGCCGACGGACGAGGTGCGGGACCAGGGCGCGAAGTTCCTGTCGGCGCTCGCGTCCATCATCGCGACGGATGACCCGGCCGAGATGGAGAAGGTGGCCGAGTCCATCCCCGACACGACGGGTCTGTTCTACATGTACAGCCTTCCCGCCTCGCTCCTGACCAGGAAGAAGGCGGCGAAGTAGCGCGGGGCCGCGGGCTCGACGCGGCCGACCAACGGTGCTCGCAGGCGACTCGGAGGGACGATGACGAAGAGAGTCACGATCGATCCCATCACGCGGCTCGAGGGCCACGGCAAGATCGAGATCTTCCTCGACGACAAGGGAGACGTCGCGCAGGCGTACATCCAGGTGCCGGAGCTTCGCGGGTTCGAGAAGTTCTCGGAGGGCAGGATGGCGGAGGAGATGCCGAGGATCACCCCCAAGATCTGCGGCGTCTGCCCGACGGCCCACCACATGGCCTCGACGAAGGCCGTGGACGATCTCTACAAGGTCGAGCCGCCGCGCACGGCGCGCCTCATCCGAGAGCTCGTGTACAACGCCTTCATGCTCGAGGACCACGCGCTGCACTTCTACTTCCTCGGCGGGCCGGACTTCGTCGTGGGGCTCGAGGCCCCCAAGGCCGAGAGGAACATCCTCGGCGTCATCGGGAAGGTAGGGCTCGAGACGGGCGGCAAGGTCATCGACATGCGGAAGCGCGTCCGGAACATCATCACGACGCTCGGCGGACGCGTCATCCACCCGGTGCTCGGGCTCCCGGGCGGCGTGTCGCGCGGCCTCACGCCGGAGAACAGGGAGGAGTTCGCCAAGACCGCGAAGGACGCCGTCGAGTTCGCGAGGTTCTCCCTCGATCTCTTCGGCAGCGTCGTGCTCAAGAACAAGACGTACGTGGACACCATCGTCGGCGACGTCTACAAGCACCGGACGTACTACATGGGGCTCGTGGACGAAGCCAACAAGGTCAGCTTCTACGACGGTGACATCCGCGTGGTGAACCCCAGCGGGAAGGAGTTCGCGAAGTTCCCCGCGCGCGACTACCTCAAGCACGTCGCCGAGCACGTCGAGACCTGGAGCTTCGTGAAGTTCCCCTATCTCAAGGCCGTGGGGTGGAAGGGGTTCGTGGACGGCGAGAAGAGCGGCATCTACCGCGTCGCGCCGCTCGCGCGCCTGAACGCGTCGGACGGCATGGCGACCCCGAAGGCCCAGGCCGAGCACGACCGCATGTACGAGACCCTCGGCGGGAAGCCCGCCCACAACACGCTCGCGTACCACTGGGCGAGGCTCGTCGAGCTCCTGTACGCGGCCGAGCGGATGGTCGAGCTCGTGAAGGACCCCGACATCATGGGGACGGACATCCGGACGCTGCCCACGCAGAAGCCGTCCGAGGGCGTCGGCGTCGTCGAGGCGCCGCGCGGCACGCTCATCCACCACTTCAAATCCGACGAGCGCGGCGTGATCACGCAGGCGAACCTCATCGTGGCGACCGTGAACAACGCGCCCGCCATCTGCATGTCCGTCGAGCGCGCCGCGAAGGGTCTCATCAAGAACGGCAACGTCTCCGACGGTCTGCTGAACATGGTCGAGATGGCGTTCCGCGCGTACGACCCGTGCTTCGCGTGCGCGTCGCACGCGCTGCCGGGGCGGACGCCGCTCGTCGTCGAGATCAGGGGCGCGGACGGGACGCTGATTCGGAGGCTGTCGCAGTTCGTGGACTAGGGCGTCGGAAGACGTCCGCGTGAGGCGCCCCGGCGCGGCCCCGCAAGGCGGCGCCGGGGCGTCTGCTTGACCATGAAGACACTGGTGCTCGGAGTGGGAAGCTCGGTCCTGTCGGACGACGGCGTCGGTCTCGCCGTGGCGCGGGCGCTCGAGTCGCGGGCCGGCGGGCGTGGGGACGTCGAGTTCGCGACGAACGAGGAGGGCGGCTTCACGCTCCTCGAGGACGCGCTGGGGTTCGACCGGCTGGTCGTGATCGACGCGGTCCTGGGAGCCGAGCCCGGCCGCCTGACGCGCCTCGCGCTTCAGGACCTCGCCCCGACCGTGCACTGCGGCGCGCCGCATGGCTTGGACCTTGCAACCGTGCTCGAGTTCGGGCGGCGGCAGGGCCTGGCCGTGCCGCGCGAGGTCGTCGTGTACGCGATCGAGGTCAGGGACGTGAACGCGTTCGGCGAGCGGCTGAGTCCCGAGGTGGAGGCGAGGCTCGGCGAGATCGTCGCGACGATCGAGCGCGAGGTCCTCGGGGCCTAAGGGGGCGGTGGCCCTCGCGGCGCGGCCGCTGTATCATGTGCCGGCGGCGGGGGGCCGCCGAGCGGGACATCACACGACATGAGAGGAGGTCGTCCTTGAAGCGCGACATCGACAGGCTCATGGAGGAGCGCGGCATCGACGCGGCGGTGGTCGTGGGGAAGGTGCTCGGCAACCCGACGATGTTCTACGTCACAAGCGGCGCGAAGCTCAGCCACGCCGTCGTCATCAGGAGGAGGGGCGGCAAGCCCGTGCTCCTGTGCGGCACGATGGAGCGGGAGGAGGCGGAGGCGAGCGGCCTTGAGACCGTCGACACGTCGAAGTACGACTACCGGTCGATGCTCGCGGCCGCGGGCGGCGATTCGCTCAAGGCGACGGTGAGCTACTACCGGGCGATCTTCGACGAGTTCGGCGTCCGGGGTCGCGTCGCGTTCTACGGCGTCGGCGACGTGGGCCGGAACATCGCGCTCTTCCGCGAGCTGGAGAAGGGGCTCCCCGGCGTGACGGTCGCCGGCGAGTTCAAGGACGACATCTTCCTCACGGCGCGCGGCACGAAGGACGGCGACGAGATCGAGCGCATCAAGGGCGTGGGCAGACTCACCTGCGAGGTCGTGAGCCACATGAAGTCGTTCCTCGCGTCGCACCGCGCGAAGGGCGGCGCGCTCGTCAAGGACGACGGCTCTCCGCTCACCATCCGCGACTGCAAGGCGGAGATCCGGACCGCGCTCGCCGCGCGGAAGCTCATCGAGGCCGAGGAGACGATCTTCGCGCTCGGGCGCGACGCCGGCATCCCGCACAGCAGAGGCAACGACGCCGACCCGATCGCGCTCGGGAAGACCATCGTCTGCGACATCTTCCCGCAGGAGCAGGGCGGCGGCTACTTCTTCGACTTCACTCGCACGTTCGTCGTGGGCGAGGCGCCGAAGGAGATCGCCGCGGCCTACCGCGAGCTCGAGGAGTGCTTCGACACGGTCGCCGCGCAGCTCAGGGCGGGCGAGAAGGCGTCGCTGTACCAGACCCTCACGTGCGACTTCTTCGAGAAGCGCGGCCGCGAGACGCTCAGGACGAACCCGCAGGTGCGAAACGGCTACGTGCACAGCCTTGGGCACGGCGTGGGCCTCGAGGTCCACGAGCGCCCGACGCTGGCGGACCTCCCGGGGAACAACGACACGCTCGAACCGGGCGCCGTCTTCACGTTCGAGCCTGGGCTCTACTATCCCGACGAGGGCGGGTGGGGCATGCGGATCGAGGACATCTACCGTGTGACCGACGACGGCCGTATCGAGAACCTCACGAACTACCCGCGCGACCTCGAGCTCCGCGCCTAGGGCCGGCGCCGCGCGCCCGGAGGAGGGCCTCCGGCTTGACCCGTCGCATCGCCACAGAGCCCCCGCGGCCCGCCCGCGGCGACCGCGGGCCCGTCGTGGACTCGCGCGAGCGCATCGAGGGATCCTACGCCTCGTACCTCGCCGACGAGTCGCGGTACGGGCCGGCGTCGTGTGAGCGCATCGTCTTCGCGCGGTCGGAGCAGGAGGTCGCCGACGCGCTCCTGGACGCGG